>CAWUVO010000060.1:0-5215 GCA_963925965.1 uncultured Porticoccus sp.
ATTTTTTGCTGCCTTGGCGTAAGCAAGCGACGTTTTTCACGCATTAGCTGGCGTATGGCAATCGTATCCATAAGAAGTTCTTTTTTTATAGGTGTCCCCGAAGATACCGCTATTGATTGTGCCTTGAACCGAAAGGTTCAAGGTGGCAGGTTTAGCGATACATCAGGCTTTCCGTCATGCGGACATGCACACCGTATCGGCTTAAACCTCCCAGGTTATAAGTTATCGGCTCAAGGACTCGTCAACTGGCGAGTACTCCAGGGGGTAAAAGTATTATACCCTGAAGGGATTATAAAGTGGACGATTCTTCCAGACTTTGGAGGGCGGCAGAAACTTTTTTATCGAGATCTAGCATAAGTTTACTGGAAAAACCTCCTGCAGTAAGTTTAATTTCGAGTTTAGAAATTTCATGGGTCAGATTCAATGCCGCCATTACGGCAATTCTTTCAGCACCAATAACACTACCACTATTACGGATGGCTCGCATTTGCTCATCAAGTTTTTTCGCAGACTCCATGAGCGCGGTATGCTCTTCTAGAGGACAGCTTACCTGATAGTCTTTGTCTAAAATATGGATATTAACTGTTTGTTGGTTCACGATTTTTTAGTTCTCATTATTGAGGTTTTTTAGCCTCATGATCATCTGCTTCAAGCGATTTCGAGTCATTTCGCTTTTTTCCAGAAGCCTGCTTCGCTCCAGTAGTAATCCAGACTCTCTTTTTTTAAGAGACAGATTTTCTTTTTTCAATTGAACGCATATAGCAATAATGCGATCTATTTTATGCTCAATTTTCTCTAGATCCTCTGACATTTACCCGCCCACGGCTAAGTTACCATGGTTAACTATAATTGCGCACCTATGGATTGGTCAACAAACTTAAAGTTAATTCGTTAAAAAGAAGCTAACTAAATGTATGGAATGATTTTTTTGTTAATCGTCTGATCTGAGGTGCTTGCTTTCCTCAAGAGTGATAGGATAAGGCACTGTTTTTAACAATGTAAGTGCTAATAATAATGGATTATGATGAAATTGCTGATGCCTTTATTCGAGCGAACTTAATAGGTAGTCCGGCGGAGTTACATGGTTTTCTGTGTGGAGAAATCAGCGGTAGAGAGTTTTTTTCTGAAGATTTCTTGGCGACGACTGTGGCAGGGTTTCTTGATATTCAGCCTGAAAGGGTAGAAGACTTGGGCGATACGCTAATTGACTTGTATCGATTTTCTGTAGACCAGATAAATAGCACTGATTTTCAATTTTCACCATTACTTCCTGACGATGACTTTTCTTTGAATGAGCGACTGGTTTCATTAAGTGAGTGGTGTCAGGGATTCCTTTATGGGTTGGGAAATGTCAGATCATCCTTAAAAAAAGAGTCTCTTGGTAATACAGCAGAAGCCTTGAATGATTTGGTATCTATTTCTAATGTACAGCTTTTAGATGAGAGAGATGGTGGAGATGACGATGACAACGAGGCTAGCTATATTGAGCTAGTTGAGTATATTAGAGTTGCAGTAGCAACTATTTGCGGAGAGATGAGTGTCCGCGATAAGATTGATTTACAAGCGCTATCATTAGATAGAAGTCATTCTTAAATTACACTTTTCCAGATAATATTTTTTGAGAAATAAAAATACACAATGATTACGAATCAAGAGTTTGATCGGCGAAGACGTCAGTTGATGTCGATGATGCCCAATAATAGCATCGCCATTCTTTCGGCAGCACCTGAGAGATCTCGCAATAGGGATGTGCTTTATCCTTATCGCCAGGATAGCGATTTTTTTTACCTAACTGGATTTGCAGAACCAGAGTCTGTGCTAATTTTGATATCCGGTCGAGAGCAGCAGCAATTTTTGATGTTTTGTCGAGACAGAAATGAGGAAAGAGAAATATGGGACGGACGCCGAGCCGGACCGGAAGGTGCTCGCCTAAAGTATGGTGCTGATGATGCCTTTCCTATTGAAAGTATCGATGAAATTTTACCAAAGTTGCTTGAAGGCCGAGGAAAGATTTATTACACCCTCGGTAAAGACACTAACTTCGATTCTTTTTTGACAAAAAAAGTGAAAAATAACAGAGGTAATGCTGGCTCGACAGGTTCATCTGTAGAGTTGTTTTTGAATCTGGAACAACTGCTCCATGAGTTGCGTTTGTTTAAGAGCACAGAAGAGCAAAAGATCATGGAGCAGGCCGCAACTATTTCTGCGCGAGCTCATTGCCGAGCAATGAAAAGCTGCGCTCCAGGGATCTATGAGTATCAACTGCAAGCGGAAATTGAACATGAGTTTGCCATGGCCGGAGCCAGCTCCCCTGCTTACGGAACTATCGTTGGCGGCGGCGTCAATGGTTGTGTTCTTCATTATGTAGAAAACAGTTCAAAACTGAAAAATGGAGATTTGGTATTAATTGATGCCGGCTGTGAGCTACAAAATTATGCTGCAGATATAACTCGAACTTTTCCTGTTAACGGAAAGTATACAGATGAGCAGAAAGTAATTTATGACATAGTTCTAGAAGCTCAAATGGCAGCGATAGCGGCTTGTTCCAGCAATAATTTCTGGAATGATTCTCACAAGACTACAGTAAAGATTATTACCGAAGGATTGCGTGATATAGGTATTCTTGACGGCGAGCTTAGCGAGCTAATCGAGACTAAAAAGTATAGTGATTTCTATATGCATCGAGCTGGCCATTGGTTGGGTATGGATGTGCATGATGTGGGCAATTACAAAATAAATGAAGAATGGCGAGCGCTTCAACCAGGTATGGTGGCTACAGTGGAGCCAGGAATTTATATTTCTCCAGATAACCAAAATGTTGATAAACGTTGGCGTGGAATTGGTGTTCGCATTGAGGATGATGTGCTGGTTACAGAAAATGCCCCTAAGGTGCTATCCAGCGATGCACCCAAAACCATATTAGAGATTGAAGCGCTAATGGCTTCAAAGTAGCAAATAGGGTCGATAAGAATATGCCTAACCAGTCGCTAATTCGGCAACATGTTGATATTTCAATCATTGGCGGCGGCATGGTTGGAGCTAGCCTGGCTTTACTTTTGTCTTCTTGTAATTGCGGTTGGCGCATTCAGATCGTGGATGCTCTGCCAGTGCAGACGGCCCCCCCCTATTGATGGCCTGGAATCGTATTTTGATGCCCGTTCTACAGCTCTTTCGCAAAGTAGCCGTGAGATCTTTGGGATCCTTGGATTGTGGGAGGATCTGAGCGTTAAGCTTACCGAAATAAGTGAAGTGCATGTTTCTGATCAAGGTTACCCAGGTAGCGCTAGATTGTGTGCCGAAGATCAAAATTTGCCCGCTCTAGGTTATGTTGTTGAAAATAGATGGATTAACTCTGCTTTATCAGCAGCATTAATAAAAGCTGAAGATATTGAGATTGTTGATTCAGCAAAGATAGCTGGACTTAAAGCTGTAAAAGGCGGTATGCAGTTCTCTATCTCCATGACTGGGGTCAACACAAGCAGAGAAGTGAGCTCAAAGCTTTTAGTAATCGCAGATGGTGCTAAGTCGGAAACTCGGAATATGCTAGGTATTGATTTTACTGCAACAGATTACGGACAAGTGGCTATTGTAGCGAATATTTCATTATCTCAGGACCATTTTGGTATTGCCTACGAGCGATTTTCTAGTTCTGGGCCTATAGCTATGCTGCCGCTGGAATCGATAGATGGAGACTATCGTGTTGCGCTAGTCTGGACAGTCTCTCCAATTCAAGCTGAAAAATTATTATTAGAATCTGAAGATGCATTCCTGAAAGAATTACAATTATGCTTTGGTTACAGGCTGGGAACACTTCAACGAGTTGGTACGCGTTACAGCTTTCCTGTGCAGCTAGTCACTAGCAATGAGCAAGTCCGCAGTAATGTTGTGATTGTTGGTAATGCTGCGCATTCTTTACACCCAGTTGCAGGACAAGGTTTCAATTTAGCGTTGCGTGATGTGGCTATGCTGGCTAATGAGCTAGGGAGGGCAGCACTAGAAGGCAATTCTTCATTGGGGGAATATAGCGTACTAGAAGGCTATCTTAATAATCAGAAATTAGATCAAGAGAGAACAATCTTATTGAGTGATTTATTGCCTAGAATATTCGGTAACAGAACTTTTCCTATGGTGCTGGCAAGAAATATTGGGCTACTGGCACTAGATGTCCTTCCTTTATGCAGGAGAAGTTTTACGCAATTAGGTATGGGGCTTCAGACCAGAGGACATGAACTGGCTAATTCTAGACCATTAGGCGCTCTTATGCCTGATACGGAAATAAAGTGATGGATGACAAAGAGTATGATGTTGTTGTTTCTGGGGCTGGGATAGTGGGGCTAATTTTTGCCTCATTGCTAGCAACCCGCCAACACTCGAATTGCGTGAATTTAAAAATAGCTATCCTTGAAGCAAAGCCCTTTAAAAATCTCGATATTAAATCAAGTTTTAATCCTAGGGTGGTGGCATTAACCGAATCTTCTCGACACCTTCTCGAAGATATAGGAGTGTGGAGTAGTATTGCTAGCCAGCGCGTTTGTCCTTACCAGCGAATGGAGATATGGGAGTCTGACGGGACTGGAAATATTGAGTTCGATTGTAAAGATATCCGTCAGTCTAGCCTGGGTCATATTGTAGAAAATAGCTTGATTATTAAAAGTGTTTTGCATCGAATTGAAGAGCTAGAAAATGTCGAGTTACTATGTCCCGCAATGGTTGTAGATGTAGATCAAAAGTCTTCGTCAAGACAGTCAGAAGTAACAACTCTCACTCTAAGCGACGGAACCACTATAAAAACAAAGCTTCTGGTCGCGGCTGATGGAGGCGAATCCAAGGTGCGTGATTTATGCGGTTTCCAGTTGCGAGAATGGAATTATGGGCCTCACGCCATCGTCACTAGCGTCGTTACGGAAAAAGCCCATAATTTTACGGCCAGACAGAGATTTTTGCCGGATGGACCGTTAGCTTTTTTGCCTCTTCAGATAGAGATAGGGAACTCTCATCACTGCTCTATCGTTTGGTCTCAGAAAAATTCCGTAGCAGAAAAATTGATGTTACTTGATGATCTTGCCTTTTGCGAAGCTTTGGAGTTGGCAGGTGGTGGCTGTTTAGGAAAAATAACCAAAGTTAAAAAGCGCTCTAGTTTTGCACTTAAGCAAAGGCACGCAATAGATTATGTTATGCCAGGAATTGCACTAATAGGAGATGCCGCACATACCAT
>CAWUVO010000061.1:0-11132 GCA_963925965.1 uncultured Porticoccus sp.
AGATTAGATCAAATTAAACCGTGGATAACTTTAGCTATTATAATAGTTTTAATAGAGATTGTCTTGGGTGGCTGGACAAGCGTAAAGTTTGCTGCCTTTGCATGCTCAGATTTTCCATCTTGTCAAAATGCATGGTGGCCAGAAATGAACCTACAAGAGGGCTTTAATTTAGTCCAACCTCTTGGGATTGAAGCCTTAGAAAGCAAGGCTCGTGTGGCAGTAAATGTTGTCCACAGATTGGGAGCTTTGATTGCAACAGTTTATTTATTGAGCCTGTCGGCTTTCTTGTTAGCAGTGCTTGATTATCGCGTGCAGCGTATGGGCTATATTCTAGCCGCCGTTTTGTTTGGGCAGGTAATTTTTGTTATTGGTGCTGGGTATGTTCGTGACTCAGCTGTTTCGACAATAATGCATCATTTGGGAAGTATGCTGATATTATTGATACTGATAAGTCTTGCAAGCAGAGTGGCCTGCGCTAAGCAAAAATAACACTAATTGAGGTTTAGGATAATGAAAACAGCAATATTGGAGGTAGAAAAAGCCAGCCTAGATGATTATCTAGAGCTGACAAAACCGAGGGTTGTTGCGCTAATGATCCTAACATCAGCCATAGGGATGTTTCTTTCTGTGCCCGGTATGGTTCCTTTTGATACGCTGATCTTAGGTAATATTGGCATTGCTTTCTGTGCCGGGTCCGCCGCTGTTATCAACCATGTAGTAGATCGAAAAATTGATCTTAAAATGGCTAGAACATTGAATCGCCCTGTTGCCAAAGGAAGAGTGCAGCCCCGCCAAGCACTGTTTTTCTCTGCAATTTTGGGCTCGGCGGGCATGGCTATTTTATTAATTTTTATTAATGCGCTCACAGCATGGCTGACACTAGCCTCATTATTTGGTTATGCAGTGATTTACACCTCTTATCTCAAGCGCGCTACCCCTCAAAATATTGTCATAGGCGGCTTAGCCGGAGCGGTCCCACCGCTACTAGGTTGGACCGCCGTAACAGGAGAAGTGCATGGCCATGCTTTGCTCTTGGTGTTGATTATTTTTGCTTGGACCCCGCCACATTTTTGGGCCCTTGCTGTGCATCGTAAAGACGAATATGCCAAGGCAGAGATTCCTATGTTGCCAGTAACCCATGGCGAAAAATATACAAAACAAAGCATCCTGCTGTATACCGTGATTATGCTCCTTGTTACCTTGCTCCCTTTTGCAACAGGGATGAGTGGCTGGCTTTATCTTTTAGGGGCACTAGTTTTGGGTGCTGGATTTTTGTATTGGGCCATCACAATGATGATTGGCAAAAAACCTGACGCAGGTATGGATACATTCAGATACTCTATAGTTTATCTAATGGCACTGTTTGTTATTATGCTGATAGACCATTATTTTATTTAAAATTTACTTTGATTTCGAGAAGAGGCCTGTATTTTTAAGCCTTAGTGTTGATCTATAAAGAGAAGGATGTGGTTGTTATGGTTGGGCAAAAAAGTAGCCGCGGTATTAGATTTACTTTGTTGGGGATATCCGTATTTATTGTATTAGTGATGCTTGGATTCCTTAATAAAATTAATCAGCCGCGTCTTTTAAGCCCGCAAGAGTTAATGGGTTATGGGGCAATGTTGCTTGATACTCCTCGAAAATTTAGTGAGTTTGAATTAACGGACCATCATGGAGAATTATTTACCTCAGCTCGGTTGAAGGAGAAGTGGAGCTTGCTTTTTTTTGGCTTCACTCATTGTCCGGACATTTGTCCCACCACAATGGCTACTGCAGCAAAACTTTATGAATCCCTGTCGCCTGACGACAAAGACAAATTGCAAGTCGTTATGATTTCTTTAGACCCAGAAAGGGACACTACAGAAAAACTTTTTCAATACGTGCCCTATTTCAATAAAGGATTTATAGGAGCAACAGGGAACAAGCATGTATTGATGAGCCTGGGCGTGCAACTAAACATCCCTTATTCTAGAGTTTCTTTGAAGGAAGACGACTATACGATCGATCATAGTGGCAACTTCGTGATCATCAATCCCTATGGCGATTACCACGGATTTTTCAGACCACCATTTAATGTAGATAAAATGAAAGTTGCCTTGAAGTCGATAATGACAACACTTGACTAGTAGCGACAGGCCTACCTGTTTCTCTTAAAGAGAGAGAGTAAAAATAGAATACCTGCGCTAAGAACTATAGATGGTCCCGCAGGCGTGTCTATATACCATGAGCTAGCTAAGCCTAGAATTACTGCTAAGCAACCCACCAAGCTGGCCAAAAAAGCCATTTGTTCGGGTGTCTTAGAAAAACTCCTTGCTGTAGCTGCAGGTATGATGAGCAAGGCAGTAATTAACAGCACTCCTACTACCTTCATGGCGACTGCAATCTCTAAAGCAATGATAAGCATGAAGGCTGTTCGTACTGTCTTGAAACGTATTCCTTCAACTTGCGCTAGCTCCTCATCAATAGTGATAGCTAATAACGGGTTCCACAGCTTGACCAGCAAAAACATTGTGATAGCGCTGATCACATATATAGTAATCACATCATTTGCGTTAACCGTTAATAAGTCTCCAAACAACAGGCTCAAAAGATCAACCCTTATATTTGGCATCAGTGCTATTGCGATTAATCCAATAGCCAAAGAGGTATGAGAAAGAATTCCTAGCAAGGTGTCAGAAGCAAGATTTTTTTGTTGCTGCAAGATGACTAGCACTAATGCAAATATTAGACAGGTGACAATTACAGATACAGTAGGATTAATTGCAAGCAGCAAGCCAAGAGCAACCCCTAGCAATGAAGAATGGGCTAAGGTGTCGCCAAAATAAGCCATGCGTCGCCAAACAATAAATGTTCCAAGTGGCCCAGTAATAATAGCAACCCCTAGCCCAGCTAAAAATGCATAAAGAAGAATATCAATCATGATCGCATCCCGTCGCATGGTTTTCCAGTGACTTGGAATTCTTTACTTCCCCATGTAAACCATGCTGATGATCGTGGTGATGAGTATATGTCGTTGTTTTTGTTCCAAATAATTCTATAAATTCTGGATTGGTGCTAACCTGGTCGGGACGGCCATGACAACAAACATGCTGATTTAAGCATATCACTTCATTGGTTGAGGACATCACCAGATGGAGATCATGAGAAACCATAAGAACCCCACAATTCAGCCTACTGTGTAGTTGGCTGATCAGCTTATAGAGAGCTTCTTGTCCCACTACATCAACACCCTGCACTGGTTCATCAAGCACTAAAAAATTTGGCTTGCGAAGAATAGCTCGCGCTAAGAGAGCTCTTTGCATTTCTCCGCCTGATAAGGATGAGAGAGGGCAGCGCAAGAGCTTAATAATTCCTACTTCGTCTAGAATATCAGAGCATAATTTTTTATTTTTTTCAGTTAACTTTAAAAACCTTTCAAGAGTAATTGGCATCGTGGGATCAATATGAAGCTTTTGCGGCATATACCCTATACGCAGACCAGAAGAACGAAAAATCGTTCCTTCGTCAGCGCGCATAAGACCTAACACAATCTTGACAAGGGTTGTTTTACCAGCCCCATTTGGGCCGATTAGTGTAATAATTTGTCCTTGATTAATAGTTAGGTCCACTGAAGACAGGGCCTTGTCACCGTTAAAGTATTTGCTAATACCATTAAGCTTGATGAGGGGGAGATTCATGATACTTTCTCCTGCTGGCACTTCGGACAAAGTCCAATTATTTCAACTACTTGCGTCTCTACTTGAAAGCCAGTACGCTCCGCTGTATGTAAAATAATACTATTCATCTGCTCGGTGCTGCATTCGGCAGTGGAATGACATATTCGACAGATAAGAAAAAAATCGTTATGAGTATTTTCGGGAAACGAGCGACCAATATAAGCATTTAGCGAGGTAATCCGATGAATAAGCCCAAGATTAAGAAGAAATTCAATAGCGCGATATACTGTGGGAGCCTTGATACGTTTACCCGTATGAAGATTCAAAGCTAAATTATCTACAATATCGTAAGCTCCCAATGGCTGGTGGCTCGCCCAAATAGTTTTTAGTACAATTTCTCGAATAGGGGTTAGTCTGGCATGGCTCTCCTCGCATAGCACCCTGGCTCTTTCTAGCGCAGTTATAATACATCGCTGATGGTCATGAGCCTGATAAGCAAGACGAGAATATGTCAACATGCTTGAAGTCCTAAAATATAGTAATGTTATATTATATCATTTTATAAAACGATCAATGGTTATAAAATGTATATCTGTATTCTTTGTTTTTAAATTTTACTTTATATATCAAGTATAATGTAAACTTAATATACTATTTTCTTTAAAATAAAATAGTATATTATAACAAATTAACTTTTTTGGTAAAATTACAAAGATGATTAAATTTTTTAGCACTATTCTCTTTGCCCTGGCATGCATCCCTTGGGCTGCCTCATCAAGCCTTACCATAGTGGCCTCAATAAAACCTGTTGCTATGTTAATAAAAGCAGTTGTAGGTGATGAGGTGTCTGTGGAGGTACTACTTTCAGGCAATGTCTCCCCCCATGATTATGAGCTTAAATTTTCAGACATTAGAGCAATCAGAAGCGCAGATTTTTTTGTTTGGGTTGGCCCAGAACTTGAAAGCAATCTGTCTAAGGCAATTGAAAACTATCCATCAGCTAGTGTCATTCAGCTAACGCGACTAAACAACATCCGTTGGCCTGAATCGAGTATTTTAATGCATCAAGAGCATATATCCAGCCACAAACATCTCCATTCTTTAGTCACAGAAGAGCAAAATAGTAGCCTGTCTAACCTAGACCCTCATTTATGGTTAAACCCGGAAAATAGCCTACAGATAGTCAACGAACTTAAGCTTATTTTAGGTAATCGATATCCCGAACATAAAGCTAGCTTTGAACAAAATGCTGACGCATTTTCTTTATTGCTTGGAAGTATGGATAGGGAGACGAAAGAAAAATTCAAACAAGTTAAGAAAAAAGGTTTTATAGTTACACATGACGGATATGGGCATTTTGTAGAGCATTATGGGCTCCGCCAGCTAGGAATAATAAATTTAACAGAAGGTGTTTCGGTTACTGCGCAGCACAGATCCAGGCTAGCGGCATTAAGTGTTAACGCCACCTGCATTTTTACTGATCCTCAGAATAGCAGCAAAGTTGCAGATCAATTAGCTCAAAAATTTGAGCTAAAATCTAGAGAGTTAGACACAATGGGTCTCAACTTTTCCCTAGAGAAAAACAGCTATATAGAATTTTTTAATGATTTTTCTGCAACAGTTCTAACATGCTTGGAGTAAAATAAAATTTCTAGACACAGTCGAGCGGCTCATGACAAATAAAGCACCACTAGTCTTGGTGGACGGATCTTCTTACCTTTATCGAGCGTTTCATGCATTACCGCCACTAGTGACATCTTCGGGGAGCCCTACTGGTGCAATTAAAGGCGTGATTGCAATGATGCGTCGGATGATGAAAGATTTTCCAGATAGCCCAATCGTCGTGATTTTTGACGCCAAAGGTAAAACCTTCAGAGATGATCTTTATGTAGAATATAAGTCGCACAGGCCGCCTATGCCAGACGATCTACGCCTTCAAATTGAACCCATTCACAAAATCATAGAAGCTATGGGCCTACCTATGCTAGTTATTGATGGTGTTGAGGCAGACGATGTTATAGGCACACTAGCGGTAACAGCAGCTTCTCAACAACGCAATGTGGTGATTTCTACCGGCGACAAAGACATGGCCCAGCTGGTCGGACCATGCGTCAGTCTGATCAACACTATGACCAATACGCACATGGATAGACAGGGTGTAGTTGATAAGTTTGGAATCCCGCCAGAATTAATTATTGATTACCTAGCCCTTGTGGGCGACAAGTCAGACAACATACCCGGAGTCCCTGGTGTAGGTGCAAAAACAGCATTAGCGATACTACAAGGTATTGGTGGGCTTGTTGATATTTACAAGGATGTTAAAAAAATAGCGGACCTAGAATTTCGTGGCGCAAAAAATATACCAGAAAAGATGCTAGAGCATAAAGAATTAGCGGATCTCTCATATAAGCTGGCAACTATAAAAATAAATGTCCAGTTAGATCAAACACTAGACGACTTGGTCAATGTCGAGCCAGACAACGATAAGCTTCTTCTTTGGTTCCAGAAACTAGAGCTAAAAACATGGGCTAACGAACTAGCAATTGATAAGGAGCAGCTTGGTAGCTCCAGGCCTCTTATTGAGCCTAAAGAAAAAAATTACCAGATTATTTATTCGGAAGATCAGCTTGATAGCTGGTTAGAAAAAATGAAGCTAGCAGAATATTTTTCTTTTGATACGGAAACAACAAGTTTAGATTATATGCAGGCCAAAATTGTTGGCCTATCATTTTCTGTGACGCCTTATGAGGCCGCTTATGTTCCTTTGGCCCATGACTACCTAGGTGCTCCGGAACAGCTGAACCGAGAGCAAGTTTTACAAAAAATTAAACCTCTTTTAGAGAATCCGTCAGCCTTTAAAGTAGGCCAAAATCTCAAATATGACATGAACGTTCTTGGGAATTATGGGATTACTTTGTCGGGCATTAAGTTCGACACCATGCTTGAATCTTACGCGATCAACTCGATAGGAAGCCGTCATGATATGGACAGTCTGGCTTTAAAATATTTGGAAGAAAAGACAATTCACTTCGAAGATGTTGTGGGCAAAGGTCCAGGTCAATTGACCTTTAATCAGGTGCCGATCGAAACCGCGGCACCTTATGCCGCAGAGGATGCAGATGTTACCTTACGCCTACATCAAGCTATTTTTCCCATGCTGAAAAAGCAAGAAGGTCTATTGCATGTGTTTAACGCAATCGAAATTCCTTTGATATCAGTGCTTTCTCGTATGGAAAGAAATGGAGCATTGGTGGATGCCAAGTTGCTTAATGGCCAGAGCCAAGAATTGGGGAGCAGGCTTGAAGAAATAGAGGAAGAGGCGTATCAGCTAGCGGGAGAAAAATTTAATTTGGCATCCCCAAAGCAGTTGGGTGAAGTTCTATTTGTAAAGCTTAATATTCCGATTCTAAAGAAAACCGCAAAGGGTGCACCATCTACAAAAGAAGAGGTGCTGAGGGAATTAGCACTAGATTATCCATTACCAAAAATATTACTAGAGCATCGAACCCTATCTAAATTAAAGTCTACTTATACTGACAAACTACCAAGGATGATCAGTCCTGTGACTGGGCGCATCCATACTTCCTATCATCAGGCTGTCACTGCGACGGGTAGGCTGTCGTCAGCAGACCCCAATTTGCAAAATATCCCTATACGGACATCAGAGGGAAGAAGAATTCGTCAGGCATTCATTGCACCCACAGGCTCTCAAATATTAGCTGCAGATTACTCTCAAATAGAGCTTCGAATAATGGCTCATTTGTCTGGAGACAAAGGTTTAACTGATGCATTTTTGCAAGAACTAGATGTCCATCAAGCAACAGCTGCTGAAGTATTTGGCGTAGCTTTGGATAAAGTGACCACAGACCAACGACGCAGCGCAAAAGCTATAAATTTTGGCTTAATATATGGCATGTCAGCTTTTGGTTTGCGACAACTGCATATTGGTCGAAATCAGGCTCAAGAATATATAGATAAGTATTTTGCTCGCTACCCGGGCGTTAAGGATTACATGGAAAATACTCGCAGAACCGCTGCTGAAAAAGGTTTCGTGGAAACCTTGTTTGGCCGTCGGCTGTATTTGCCAGAAATTAATTCGAGTAATGGAATGAGAAGACAGGCAGCAGAACGGACAGCAATAAATGCCCCTATGCAAGGGACGGCTGCAGACATTATAAAATTGGCGATGATAGACGTAGATTTTTGGTTGGCTACTGCTGGATTAAAATCTAAAATGATCATGCAGGTGCATGATGAGCTTGTTTTGGAAGTCCCAGAGTCCGAAGTTGATATTATAATTGATGGGCTGAGAAATCGCATGTCAGCTGTTGCAGACCTAAGTGTTCCGCTATTGGTTGATTTGGGCAAAGGAGACAACTGGGATGAAGCGCATTAGTAAAATTTAAATGACGATATTTTTAAAATAATTTATTTTTTGCGGAACTTTAACGTTTAAAGGCATCTAATTAAGTACGCAATAGATATTTCTGCTTTCCCCCAAGAAAGACTTCTTCTCACAGCGTAAAAGTTAAACCCAGTCACTGCCGATGATTGGGTTTTTTTATGCCATCAAATTATGTTAGCCATACTGCTAGTCGCTCATTGAGCTCACTAAGCCCCTCTTTTTTGAGAGACGAAAAAGTCTGCAAAGAGAGATTATCTACCAAGCTCTCTTTTGCGAGCTCTTGTTTTACTTTTAGCAAGGTGCTTTTAGCGGGCCCTTTTTTTAATTTGTCTGATTTTGTTAATAATAGATGTATTGGCATGCTGGATGCTGAAGCCCATCGAACCATCTGCCAGTCGTATGGCTGAAGTGGATGGCGAATATCCATTAACATCACCAAACCTTTAAGGGATTGCCTTTCTTGAAGATAGGCAGCAAGATTGCGGTCCCATGCTTGTTTTATTGCTTTGGGAGCTTTAGCAAACCCATAGCCAGGCAGATCCACTAAACGACAGTCTTCGCTTAAGGAAAAGAAATTGAGCAGCTGTGTTCGACCTGGAGTTTTACTGGTGCGAGCTAATTTTTTGTTGTTTGTTAGGGTGTTAATGGCGCTTGATTTTCCAGCGTTTGATCGTCCTGCAAAAGCGACCTCTTTTCCTGTGTCGTCTGGAGCCTGTTTGATAGAAGGCGCACTAAGCAAAAACTCAGCTTTATTGAATAAAAGGTTGTTAGACATAGGCGACCTGCAGGTATCTTGATTTCACTATTAAGATCCGAGAAGAGTTGGTATATAATGCCTTGGTTTTTACGAAGACAACATTAATGATACATTGTAGCGGAATACAGAGAGCGAATTAACTAATGAAAAAAATGATTTTAAATTTTTCTGTGGTTTTTAGTTGCATGATAGCTTGTTCCTTGGGCTTTGCGGCTGGTGATGCAGGTTTGGGTAAACCAAAAACAGCTATGTGTTCTGGTTGCCATGGCGCTGACGGCAACAGCGCAGTGGCTTCTTTTCCAAAATTGGCCGGGCAAGGTGAAAAGTACCTTATTAAACAATTAAAAGATGTTAAGTCAGGCCGGCGCAACATAAATTCGATGACCGGAATATTAGACTCTTTTTCAGATCAGGACTTAGCTGATATAGCTGCTTACTATGCTTCGCAAAATATTCAGATATCTGGAGCTAAAGAAGATAATCTTGATAAAGGCGAGGCTATATACCGAGGAGGCAATATTGAAACTGGTGTTGCTGCTTGCACAGGATGTCACTCTCCTGCTGGACAGGGTAATAGTCCTGCCGGATACCCCTTGCTGGGCGGACAGCATCCCCAGTACACGGCTAAGCAATTAAGAGCTTGGCGTACTGGCGCCCACGATCCTCAGAATAAAGATGCTAGAATTAATGATGGAGACTCAAAAATTATGCGGGGTGTAGCCGAGCATATGAATGATGTTGAAATTGATGCAGTTGCCAATTTTATTGCTGGATTAAAATGATTGACCATAAAGGCATAAAGTGATGACTCGTGCGCTAGCTAATCTCTTGCTTGCTTTGACATTCTCGACTGTGTTGTTATGCCAGGCGTCTGAAGACCCTTATCAAGCTGGCGTTCAATATGAAGTTTTACCAGAGCCAGTGCTAACCCGTGATTCTTCAAAAATAGAAGTGGTAGATTTATTTTGGTACGGGTGCAGTCACTGTTATAGTTTTAAATCAACACTAGAGTCATGGCAAAAAGCTCAATTAGAAGATATTTATTTTGTTGGCATTCCTGCAGTTTGGCAGACCGAGATGCGCCTGCATGCCAAAGCCTACTATACAGCGCAGGCCTTAAAAATTTTTGATGTGATGCATGATGTTATTTTTGATGCCATGAATTTAAAAAAAGAAAAATTACAAAATCAGGCTGAAATAGCTAGTCTTTTTTTAGCCCACGGGGTGACTTCGGAGAAGTTTTCCAAGATATTTAATTCAGGCACTATAGAAATGGCTGTAGATTTCGCAGAGAAGAAGCAAGCACAATATCGCCTAAGAGGCACCCCAGAAATTGTGGTCAACGGAAAATATCGTATATCGGGTCGCAGTGCCGGAAGCCCCAGCGAAATGTTAAAAGTCGCTACTTTTTTAATCGACAAAGA
The DNA here is from genome assembly GCA_963925965.1 of uncultured Porticoccus sp. Lineage (GTDB taxonomy): Bacteria > Pseudomonadota > Gammaproteobacteria > Pseudomonadales > Porticoccaceae > Porticoccus. The sequence goes on from CAWUVO010000061.1 coordinate 10,243, forward strand.
GCGGTCTGAGCTAAATCATTAAGCATGCCGGCATCCTAGTTCGAAATGTTAGCGCTGATACTTTCAGTGCTAACATTGTAAGAATATTTAAACTTTACGCATTCCTAGGCAATAAGATATGAAACCGACAAAAAAACCAACCAATCCTAATTTTTCTTCTGGTCCTTGCAGCAAAAGACCTGGCTATGATGTAAATAATTTAGATCTTTCGTCGCTCGGCCGTTCTCACCGAGCCTCAGTGGGAAAGTCTGCTCTGAGTCGAGCCTGTTTTGAGACAGCAGAAATTTTAGGGCTTCCTGAGGGTTATCTCGTTGGCGTTGTCCCAGCTTCAGATACCGGTGCCTATGAAATGGCCATGTGGTCTTTACTTGGCGCCAAAGACGTCGATGTTTTCTCATGGGAGTCGTTTGGTCAGGGCTGGGTTACAGATATAATTAAACAGCTAAAACTTGAAAATGTTAATAATTTTGGCGCTGATTATGGGCGACTTCCTGATCTTTCTCAGGCTAGTGCCGATCATGATATAGTTTTCACTTGGAATGGCACCACCTCTGGAGTAAAAGTTCCGCATGCCGACTGGATTGCATCCGATAGAACTGGGCTAACTATTTGTGATGCAACATCAGCTGTTTTTGCTATGAGTCTTCCATGGGAAAAACTTGATGTTGTTACCTACAGCTGGCAAAAGGTTTTAGGTGGCGAGGGAGCTCATGGCATGCTTGTGCTGAGTCCTCGTGCTGTCCAAAGGCTGGAGAGCTACACCCCTCCTTGGCCTATGCCTAAAATTTTTAGACTTACCAAAGGTGGTAGGCTAATTGATGGTATTTTCAGGGGGGAAACCATCAACACCCCTTCAATGTTATGTGTGGCAGATTACCTCGATGCCCTTA
>CAWUVO010000062.1:0-6093 GCA_963925965.1 uncultured Porticoccus sp.
CCTTTATATAAACGATACATAAATACAAGGCATGCAGATGGAGATATGTTCCCGCCTAATCTGAGTCAGTTTAGGGATTTTATAGGTAATCTACGAGAATATAGCAGGATAGTAGAGATCAGGTATGGCGATGAGTTAATCGCTGCAGGAGTTGTCGATATCTTAGAAGATGGCTTATCTGCAATTTATACCTATTATTCCACAGAGCCCCAACACAAACAGAGAAGTCTGGGCACTTTTACTATTTTATCCGAAATTATGTTGGCAAGAGAGATGGAGCTATCTTATCTCTATTTAGGTTATTGGATTAAAGGTAGTCCTAAAATGGCATACAAGTCTAATTATCGACCCCTAGAGATACTTAAGGACCGCCAATGGACTCTGCTTGTTTGACTTTGTGATTTTTTCAGGCAGAATGCGGCTCGTTTGTGAGATTGGAGATAGCATAAATTATGTCAAAAGAAGAGCAAATAGAGATGGAGGGGGAAGTGATAGATACGCTTCCTAATACAACCTTCCGAGTAAAACTTGAAAATGGCCATGTGGTCCTTGCGCATATATCTGGAAAAATGCGCAAAAATTACATTCGCATACTCACTGGAGACAAGGTGAAAGTCGAACTAACGCCCTATGATTTATCAAAGGGTCGTATAACTTACAGGGCAAGATAACAATAAAACCGCTGTTATTGTTAATTATGTGGCTAATGTTTCAGCTTCTGATTCAATATTGACGCTGATTTCCCCATTCTCAACAGTAATTTTCACCACACCCCCACCAACAAGACTTCCAAATAAAACCTGTTCGGCAAGTGGTTTTTTTATTTTTTCAAGGATCAACCTTTGCATAGGGCGCGCGCCCATTTTTTCATCATAACCATTTATTGCAAGCCACTTCCTAGCACTTTCATCTACATCTAGTGCAACGCGTTTATCATCCAGCTGTTGCTGCAGCTGGCATAAAAACTTATCTACCACTGTATTTATGACATCAACATCCAATGGACGGAATTGAATAATACCGTCTAAGCGATTACGAAATTCAGGGGTAAACACATTCTTTAATGCTTCCATGCCATCAGTTTTGTGGTCTTGGCTTGTGAAGCCCATAGAGGTCCGGCTCATCTCTTGTGAGCCAGCATTGGTAGTCATAATCAGTATGACATTCCTGAAATCAGCTTTACGTCCATTATTATCTGTTAGAGTCCCGTGATCCATAACCTGAAGAAGCAAGTTAAATACTTCAGGATGAGCTTTTTCTATCTCATCGAGCAATATCACTGCATAGGGATTCTGAGTGACCGCGTCTGTCAACAGGCCCCCTTGATCGAACCCTACGTAGCCTGGGGGAGCACCAATCAACCTCGACACAGTATGGCGTTCCATATACTCAGACATATCAAATCTGAGTAACTCAATGCCCATAATTTCAGATAACTGCTTAGATAGCTCTGTCTTACCGACCCCCGTAGGGCCAGCAAACAAAAATGATCCAATGGGTTTTCCTCCATCCCTCAGGCCGGCACGGGATAGCTTGATGGCAGTGGTTAAAGCCGAAATTGCCTCATTCTGTCCAAAGACAACCATTTTTAAATTTTCCTCGAGATTTCTCAATTGCAGCTTATCGGAGGAAGATATACTTTTAGCTGGTATTCTTGCAATTTTCGAAACGATCATTTCAATGTCTATAACACTGATCAATTTTTTTCGTTTTGATGAGGATAATAACTGCTGATAAGCGCCAGCTTCGTCTATTACATCGATAGCTTTATCTGGCAAATATCTATCCGTTATATGGCGCGAAGAAAGTATTGCAGCGGTTTTAAGTGCAGCTTGGGAAAATCGCAATTGATGATGATCTTCAAATTTTGACTTCAGTCCTTTGAGAATCTCTATAGTTTCTTCAACAGTAGGCTCCGGAACATCTATTTTTTGAAAACGCCTGGACAGAGCTCTGTCCTTCTCAAAAATCCCCCTATACTCCTGATAGGTTGTAGATCCTATACAGCGTATTTGGCCTGATGTGAGTATAGGTTTTAATAAATTAGAGGCATCCATGACCCCGCCAGAAGCTGCGCCAGCTCCAATAATAGTGTGGATTTCATCAATAAAAAGAATCGCACCTTCTTTTTCCTTTAGCTCAGCAAGAACACCTTTAAAGCGTTTTTCAAAATCTCCACGATATTTAGTGCCTGCAAGCAAATCTCCCAGATCTAAAGAATACACAACCGAATTAGCAAGAATATCAGCGGCATCACCATCTACGATCATTTTCGCCAAGCCTTCAGCAATCGCTGTTTTTCCAACCCCCGCCTCACCCACTAATAATGGATTATTTTTACGACGACGGGCTAGGATTTGTGAGACTCGCTCAACCTCGTGATCTCGACCTATAAGAGGATCTATATTTCCTTGCTGAGCTTGAATGTTTAGATTAGTCGTAAACTGATCCAAGAGGCTGGCTTTTTTTGTACTTTCAGGCTGAAGATTATCGTCCATATTGGCATCATCAAGAATATCTTCAGATTGGTCCGCATGGCCAGAAATTCCATGAGATATGACGTTAACTACATCAATTCTAGTTATGTTTTGCGCATGCAAAAAATAAACTGACTGGCTCTCCTGTTCGCTAAAAATAGCCACAAGAATATTACACCCATCTACCTCTTTATTGCCTGATGACTGGACATGAAAAACAGCACGCTGTAATACACGCTGGAACCCCAATGTTGGGCGGACAGACTGATCTTCATTATCTGAAGATATCAATGGCGTAGAGTTAATAAATTCCTCAAGATCTCTTTTTAACACTGCTATATCAGCACCGCAAGATTTTAAGACGCCAACTGCTGATTCATTTTCAAGTAAAGCCAAAAATAAATGTTCAACAGTCATAAATTCATGGCGTTTTTCTGTTGCACATCTAAAAGCATCATTTAGCGTTAGCTCTAACTCTTTGCTTAGCATAAATATTCCTTGTCTTTTTTAGCTAGACTCATCATCTATTGGTTCTATTTCGCAGCGTAGTGGGTGCTCGTGGGCTCTAGCATACTCTCTGGTCTGCTGGGCTTTTGTTTCAGCTATATCGCGAATATATATAGCACAAACTGCCTTACCTTCAGTATGCACCTTTAACATCACCCTTGTCGCATCCTCGTAGCCCATACCAAAGATCGACCCCAAAAGTGATACAACAAACTCCATCGGAGTATAGTCGTCATTAAATATGACTACCCTGTAGAGAGGTGGTTTTTTTAACCTTGGTTTTGACTCTTCAAGAGCAACAGCGTTATCGCCACCCCACTCCGAATCCTGACTGTTAGCACCAAGTTTTATCATAAAAAAATTATTCATATGCGTAAAATTTTAATGTTATTTTTTATTCACCCTATGGTGGCGTCCACGCAGGCTTTATTTTAATTCCATATACCCTATATTTAGTCATAGCAGGTCAAAATAATCAATCTAAGTTCTGCTCTGTACAAAAATACTGTTTCGTTTATATTGGGTGGTAGTTAGTGAACTTCAAGTCAAATGGCATTGAATTTTAAATATATTATCTTTTAATAAATAATCAAGTTATAGCCAACATTACACACGTTTATCAAGATGATTTTGCCTTACTCTAATATGCAAAAACTACAAACTATTTCAAGGAAAGTGCTGGTATATAAAAAATATAATTTTTTCAGTGCTTTATGGGTATCAATATGATCGATCTTATACTTTTCAACAAACCATATGGAGTTTTAAGTCAATTTTCTGAGAATGACGGACATCCGGGGCTTAAAAACTACATAGACATTCCTAGTGTATATCCAATGGGTAGGCTCGATCGTGATTCTGAGGGTCTTTTACTGCTTTCAAGTAGCGGGCCATTAACAGCACACATTTCAAATCCAAAATACAAAATGGAAAAAGCCTATCTGGTGCAGATTGAGGGCACAATCACCCTGGCCGCAATTAAAATATTAGAAGCAGGGGTTATGCTTAATGATGGAATGACACGTCCAGCAAAAATAAAAATAATAAACGAGCCCATAGTTTGGCCAAGAAAACCAGCTATTCGAAATAGACCAAGCCTAACAACTAGCTGGATAGAGCTTCGTATCAAGGAAGGCAGAAATCGACAAATCAGAAGAATGACTGCATCTGTAGGCTTTCCCACCCTCCGACTAATTCGCAATGCAATTGGGGCATGGCAGCTGGGGGAAATGCTTCCTGGCGAGTATCGTTGCCAAAAAACATACTTACCCCACACATAATAAAAACCTATAGAGCCGGCATGCAGCTAGAAGAAATATGAAGCCATCAGAGCGTATTAATTGGATTTACTGCTAACCCATCGGTAGAATCATTAAGCTTATGTCTACCTTTAAGAAAAAAGCTACCCTTAGCACTCAGGCTGCAAAAACGAAAGTGATCGTCGGAATGTCTGGTGGCGTGGATTCTTCTGTCACAGCACTGCTACTCAAGCAACAAGGTTATGTTGTGGAAGGTCTATTCATGAAGAATTGGGATGAAGATGATGGAACTGAATATTGCACTGCCCAACAAGATATGTCTGATGCCCAATCTGTAGCGGATATGCTAGAAATCCCTCTTCACAGTGTAAATTTTGCATCTGAATACTGGGATGATGTATTTGAAATTTTTTTACAAGAATACAAGAGCGGCAGGACACCCAATCCTGATATTTTATGCAACAAAGAAATTAAATTTAAAGTATTTCTTGATTATGCTGAGATATTGGGCGGTGACTATATAGCCACAGGGCATTATGCGCGAACGTCAACAAGAAACGGGCGTACCTATCTTTTGAAAGGAATCGATGGCAGCAAAGATCAGAGTTATTTTTTGCATGCTGTGAACGAGGCCGCGTTCTCTCGAACTTTATTTCCTATTGGAGAAATGAAAAAAACTGAGGTTAGAAAAATCGCCGAAGAGTACGGCCTCATAACAGCAAAGAAAAAAGATTCAACTGGGATTTGTTTTATTGGTGAAAGAAGATTTAAAGATTTTCTTGAGCAATACCTGCCCGGGCAGCCAGGTAATATTGAATCGTCTGATGGAGGTATTATTGGCCAACATTCCGGTTTGATGTACTACACATTAGGGCAAAGGCAAGGCCTAGGTATTGGTGGACTGAAAACTTCAGACGACAACCCTTGGTACGTGTCTGGAAAAGACTTGTCGCGCAACACTCTCATTGCAGTTCAAGGGGGAAACCATCCGTTGCTTTTTTCTGACAGCCTGAAAGTGTCTGAATTGCACTGGATTAACGGATTACCTGAGGAAATAATCAAAAATGAAAACATAGACTTTTCGTGTCAAGCAAAGACCCGATATCGTCAAGATGACCAACAATGCCAGGTAACAAAAACTGAAGGTGGCTATTCAATGAAATTTAATACCCCTCAGAGATCCTTGACGCCAGGCCAATCGGTGGTACTTTACCGAGACAGCATATGTCTTGGCGGAGGTGTCATTGAATAAGCCTGAAAAAATGATAATTAATTAACAATCTATAGAAGCTGACAACACATAGTGATATTCAATAAACCGACTAAAGACCAACTACTAGCCTTATCTGGCATTTTTCAATCATGCCATCTCGTCGGGCAGCTATCAAAACATGGGCTAGTTTCCGAAAAAGAGCTAAAAATAAGCTTGGAGAGTCTGCTTCACAAGGACCCTAGAGATACACTCGCTATGTTTCGATCCCCCGATAACTTGGATACTGGGATTGAATCTATACAGGACTTCTTAAATTCGAGTCTTAATATAAAGGCTCCTGAAACACTTCGCTACGTCATTGGCACAATATATTTAGCAAAAAAACTTCGGAACAATGAAGCGATGTCTCTTATGGTCAGGCAAAGGTTGGATAAATGCATAACCCAAGCAGAATATTTTTCTACTACGCATTCTAATGTTATATCCAACATTGCTCAAATTTATCAAGACAGTTTTGGTGCCTTAAAGTACCGAATAACTGTACACGGATGTGTTGATCACTTAGGGCAAACAAGTATCGTTGAGCGTGTCAGATGCTTGCTGTTTTCGGCTATTCGATCAGCAATGCTTTTTCATC
>CAWUVO010000063.1:0-7848 GCA_963925965.1 uncultured Porticoccus sp.
CTTTCCCTTACGCAGTTGACGATCACCAAACTCGAAATGGCGAATGGCTCGTGCAGCATGGAGCTGCAATTATGATTAAGGAGTCAGACCTAACAACCGAGGGGTTAGCATCAATTTTAAATAAGTGGTTAAGGGACCGAAGCAATTTAATCTCTATGGCAATCAACTCAAGACGATTGGCAAAAGTAGGCGCTGCTGAGCTAGTAGCCGATATTTGTATGGAGACAGCATGAGTCACGAGATAAATTATTTTATACCTGAAATGCGAAGGATGAAGTGTATACATTTTGTTGGTGTTGGGGGTAGCGGAATGAGTGGGGTCGCAGAAGTTTTGATCAACCAAGGGTATAAGGTTTCTGGTTCAGATCTAACGGTTAACAGCAATACACTCCGATTGGAAAAATTGGGTGCAAGTGTGCAATTGGGTCATGCGGTAGAAAATATTAGAAGTGCTGATGTCGTCGTCATATCTTCCGCTGTGGCACATGATAATCCAGAGGTCATTGGTGCTCGAAATCTCAGGATTCCTGTAGTCTCTCGTGCAGAAATGTTAGCAGAGTTAATGCGCTATCGTCACAGCATTGCTGTTGCAGGAACGCATGGAAAGACTACAACCACCAGTCTATTGGCCGCTATTTTGGCTGCAGATGACAAAGACCCAACTTTTGTTGTTGGGGGACTCGTAAAAGCAGTGAATGCTAATGCTGGATTGGGCATAAGCCCTTATTTTGTAGCGGAAGCCGATGAAAGCGACGCCTCTTTTTTACATTTACAACCCATGGTTGCGATAGTGACCAATATTGATGCGGATCATATGGAAACTTATGATTTTGATTTCAATAAGTTAAAGCAAACCTTTTTAGCCTTTCTTCATAACTTGCCTTTTTACGGGTTGGCTGTTTTATGTATTGACGATCCTGTGATTAAAGCAATGTTGCCTGATATTTCAAGACCTATTCTTACTTATGGTTTCTCTGAGGATGCAGACTATCGTATTCAGAACATGTCTGTTAATCAGCAGTACAGTTATTTTGATCTATATAGACCTAATGAGGCCGGCCCTCTATCTATTGAGATGAATATTCCAGGCGCTCATAATATCTTAAATGCCGCCGCCGCTATCACTGTTGCTATTGATGAGGGGGTTTCTGATAAGGCAATTAAAAAGGCCTTGCTGGAGTTTCAGGGAGTCAGTCGACGTTTCGAGATTTATGGCGAATACCCTATAGGTAATGGAACTGTGATGCTAGTGGACGATTATGGGCACCATCCACGAGAGGTCTCGGCTGTTATTAAGGCAATAAGGGAAGGTTGGCCAAAAAGGCGGCTAGTGATGGTGTTTCAGCCTCATCGCTTTACACGCACTCGTGATCTTTTCGAAGATTTTGTTCAAGTGTTGTCTAGTTGTGATGCGTTGTTGTTGCTAGAAGTTTATGCGGCAGGTGAGAATGAAATTCTCGGTGCAGATAGCAGAACACTGTGTCGCAGTATAAGACAAAGGGGTTTAGTCGATCCTATTTATGTTTGTGGTATTGATGATGTTCAGGAAGTCCTTGGGGATATCCTCCAGGCTGGAGATATTTTGGTTACCCAGGGTGCAGGGAGTGTCGGCAAACTTGTAAAAATACTTGCAGATGCAAGATTAATATAGGGTTCGCTAGATGAAAAAAATGATAACAAACCAGTCAGTGAAGACAAAGTATGGTCGAGTTGGGGTGCTGTTTGGCGGCATGTCAGCTGAGAGGGAGATTTCTCTGCTGTCTGGGAAGTTCATGTCGGAGTCCCTGATTAGATCTGGCATGGATGTTGTGCTTATTGATGTTGATGGAGATTTTTTGCAGCGATTGCCTGAGTACCAGTTAAGCAGAGCAGTGATTATGTTACATGGGCCTGGAGGAGAGGATGGAAGCCTCCAAGGTGCTTTGCAGTTTTCCGGGCTGCCTTATACTGGGAGTGGGGTTTTGGCATCAGCATTAGCAATGGATAAATTACATAGTAAGCAATTTTGGCAGGGCATTGGTTTACCTACGCCAAATTTTGCCGTGCTGGATAAAAAAACGAACTGGAGCAAAACGCTTAGAAACTTGGGTGGCAAGGTGATAGTCAAGCCCTCGCAAGAAGGTTCAAGTTTAGGTATGAGCCAGGCTAGCGATCCTAAGTCTTTAGAACAGGCATGGCGAATTGCTTCAAAGTTCGATGACATTGTGATTGCCGAGGAATGGATTAAAGGATCGGAATATACCGTTGCGATATTGGGCGAAGAGACGCTTCCTCCCATCAAACTTGAAACAAATCACACGTTTTATGATTACACCGCAAAATATCTTGCAAATGACACTATTTATAAGTGCCCATGTGGACTAAGCGACGAAAAAGAGAAATTACTTACAAATTTAGCAGTAGAAGCTTTTAAAAGTATAGGTTGTAGTGGCTGGGGGCGCGTAGATGTAATGTCCAATTCAGATGGAGAGTTTTTTTTATTGGAGGTAAATACCGTCCCTGGAATGACTGATCACAGCCTGATGCCCATGGCTGCTGTTGCCGCCGGATATAGTTTCGATGAGCTGGCCTTAAAGATTCTGGATAGCTCTTTATGATGATTATTTTTTTAACTCAAGGTGGATATTTTAAAAGTGAACGTGGCAATTAATAGTAATGAGATTAGGGTAACAAAATTACGAAAACACTTTGTCTTGTTGCGTGATCGTTTAGATTGGCTTTTTAGGGGGCTAGCGATGTTGCCCTTGGTGGCAGTTTTTACCGTTATAATCTGGGGAGGTAGGCACCTTTTTATTAATTTTGATGCCCCCGTTAAGAGTGTTTCGGTAACAGGTAAATTTAGTAATATAAAGAAAAAAGAAATTGAAGAATCAGTGATTCCATTGGTCTCCGATAAAGGATTTCTTAGTCTAGATTTGACTACACTCGCAGCTCTTCTCGAATCACATCCATGGATAGAAAGGGCTACTGTTAGGCGAAAGTGGCTGGGAGACATAGAGATAAGGGTAGTAGAGGAGACTCCACTTGCTCGTTGGGGAAAAGACAGTTTCTTAAACAGCCAAGGGGAAATATTCCAGATTGGAAACAATAGTAGCTTGTTGGATTTGCCTTTATTGCAGGGAGAAGAATATTCGGAACACCAGCTAATGGAAACTTATCGCGAAGTTGCTTTGTTGTTGCAGCCCGCAAGTTTGAAAATTATGGAATTAAAGAGAGATGACCGTGGAATTTGGTGGTTGACCCTATCAAATGGTTTAGAGCTTTTGATTGGTCGTGATCAGATCATAGCAAAAGTGCGTCGGTTCTTAATTGTATGGGTGTCTGAATTACAGACGAAGAGCACCGATGTGGCCAGCATAGATATGCGTTACGAAAATGGCGTTGCAGTGAAATGGAAATAAAAATCATTGATGTAATAGATGCAAGCTTAAGAGTGTAAGAAAAATTGCCATAGACACTTTATAGCGAGTAATGGTAAACCTAGAAATAGAAGGTAAATGTGAGGGCAAAAGATGACTAGTTCGAACGAAGAGCAGTTGATAATTGGTTTAGATATCGGGACATCAAAAGTTGCAGCCATTGTTGGAGCTGTTAGTCCTGAAGGTTTCCTGGAGATAGTGGGAACTGGACTGCAGATGTCTTCTGGTCTAAAGAAAGGAGTGGTCGTTAATATTGAGGCTACTGTTCATTCGATACAGCGAGCTATTGAAGAGGCCGAATTGATGGGGGGGTGTAACATTAACTCTGTTTTTGTAGGGATCGCCGGAAGTCATATTCGCAGCTTGAATTCTCATGGCATTGTTGCGATTCGCGATCGAGAGGTTCTGCCTTTAGATATAGAGCGTGTTATCGATGCCGCTCGAGCAGTTGCTATCCCAGCCGATCAAGAAATTCTTCATGTGTTACCCCAAGAATATATTATTGACAACCAAGAAGGGGTGCGCGAGCCCTTAGGTATGTCCGGCGTGCGATTAGAATCAAAAGTACATCTTGTAACCTGTGCAGCAAATGCCGCTCAAAATATAAAAAAGTGTATTCGTAGATGCGGTCTCGAGGTTGACGATATTATTCTGGAGCAGCTCGCATCAAGCTATGCCGTCTTAACAGAAGATGAAAAACAGCTAGGAGTCTGTTTAGTCGATATAGGTGGAGGAACTACTGATATCGCAATTTTTTATGATGGAGCGATTCGTCATACAGGAGTGATACCTATTGCCGGAGATCAAGTGACTAACGATATCGCTCATGCGTTACGAACTCCAACTGCTCATGCGGAAGAATTAAAAATTAAATATGCGTGTGCTTTGGCAAAGTTAACTGCTCCTGAGGAGACCATAAAGGTTCCTAGTGTCGGAGACAGGCCTCCGCGAGATTTATCTCGTCAGGCTCTGGCGGAGGTGGTTGAACCAAGATACGAAGAATTATTTTCTTTGGTTCAAGCAGAGTTACGTCGCAGTGGATTTGAAAATTTGGTGGCCGCTGGAATGGTGCTTACAGGAGGTACATCTAAAATGGAGGGCGTTGTCGAGTTGGCGGAAGAAATTTTCCATATGCCGGTTAGGATCGGTTCCCCTCAAAACATTAGAGGACTAACTGATATCGTTGATAATCCTATTTATTCTACTGGCGTTGGGTTGCTGCTTTATGGAATGCAGCAATTATCAGAAAGATCAATGTCAAGCAAAACTGCCAAGGGTGATGGCAAAAGCTTTATAGAGACAGTGAAGGGCTGGTTTCAAGATAGCTTGTAAATATTTTATTTTTAATTAAAGCTAAACGAGGGGTAATCGTTATGTTTCAGATCGTGGATAATACACCGGATAGTGCAGAAATTAGAGTAGTAGGTGTTGGAGGGGGGGGAGGTAATGCCTTAAGGCATATGATCGCAAGCGGTGTTACTGGGGTTGAATTTATATGCGCCAATACTGATGCTCAGGCGCTTAAGGATATTGAAGCTACAATTTTACAGCTAGGAAGTGGACTCACAAAGGGATTGGGTGCGGGAGCCAATCCAGATGTAGGTCGTCAGGCCGCAATGGAAGATCGTGAGAGAATTTCCGATGTTTTGCGCGGTGCTGACATGGTTTTTATTACTGCTGGAATGGGTGGAGGAACTGGAACTGGAGCTGCACCTATCGTTGCAGACGTGGCTAGAGAGCTAGGAATCCTTACAGTTGCAGTTGTTACACGCCCTTTTATCTGGGAGGGCAAGATGAGAATGTCAGTGGCAGAAGCAGGCCTAAAAGAGCTTAAAGATAAGGTGGATTCTCTTATCACTGTGCCAAATGAGAAGCTGCTGCAGGTGCTGGGCCGCTCCACTAGTGTGCTTGCTGCATTTAGCGCAGCAAATGATGTCTTGCTGGGTGCTGTTCAGGGGATTGCTGATTTGATAATACGACCTGGCATGATTAACGTAGATTTCGCTGATGTGCGAACAGTGATGTCTGAAATGGGTCAAGCCATGATGGGAACAGGTGAGGCAACAGGGGAAGATAGGGCGCGTGAAGCTGCTGAAAAAGCTATTCGTAGCCCTCTACTGGAAGATATTAATTTACAGGGCGCGAGAGGTATATTGGTTAACATAACAGCTGGACCAGATCTTTCATTGGGTGAGTTTAATGATGTTTTGGAGACTGTACATAATTTTGCAGCTGATAGCGCTACGACTGTTGTGGGTACCGTGATTGACCCATCATTAGGAGAGGCAATTAGAGTCACAGTTGTCGCTACAGGCTTAACTATGTCTGATGGCCAAAAGTCTCCCATCAAAGTGGTGGATAACACAAAATCAATCGAGAGTGTAAAGGTGACAAAAAATGGAGATACAGATTACACTGAATTTGAACGACCAGCCGTACTTCGAAAAGAAGGCAGTTTATCGGAGGATGGGCTGAATGTGAAATCAGGATCTGATTCGGATGATTATCTCGATATTCCAGCATTTTTACGCTGTCAGGCAGATTAAGGTAGTGTATTATTCCAAGGTAATACTTTAAAAAGATCGTCGAGTTCGTGCGTCAATTGAGCTTGACGATTTTTAGTTTGAATTATGGTTTTCGCCGATCAATATGTTTGCATGTATCTAGCTAAATAATTGAGTTTCTGTCATTAAAGGCAACAGATCTGTCATAGGAAAAGTATCTCGGATAACAGTAAAAAATGATTAGACAGCGCACATTGAATAATATGATCCGCGCCACCGGAATTGGTTTACATACCGGCGAAAAAGTTTTCCTGACTCTCCGTCCGGCTCCGGAGGATACCGGGATTGTGTTTCGACGCTCTGATTTAAGTCCTATGGTGGAGATACAAGCATCAGCTAAAAATGTTGGTGATACGATGCTTTCTACGACCCTTATGCAAGGAGAAGTTCGTGTTTCAACAGTTGAGCATTTGTTGGCAGCTTTGGCTGGTCTTGGGATTGATAACGCTATTATTGATGTTACGGCTTCAGAAGTTCCTATTATGGATGGCAGTGCCAGCCCTTTTGTTTTTTTACTTCAGTCGGCAGGGATAAAAGAGCAAAATAAGCCAAAACGATTTATACGAATAAAGCAACCAATAAGTGTTTCAGATGGAGATAAAACTGCTACCTTTAAGCCATTTAACGGCTTCAAGGTAGGGTTCTCTATTGATTTCGATCATCCAGCTTTTAATAATAGAACATTGCAAACATCAGTTGATTTTTCTACCACCTCTTTTGTAAAAGAGATTAGTCGTGCTCGCACTTTCGGTTTTATGCATGAAATAGAATATCTGAGATCTCAAGGCCTAGCGCGTGGTGGCAGTATGGATAATGCTATTGTCGTAGATGTCTTTCAGGTGTTAAACGAAGACGGCCTACGCTATGAGGACGAATTTGTTAAGCATAAAATTTTGGATGCTATCGGTGATTTGTATTTGTTAGGAAATAGCTTAATTGGTGAATATGTTGGCTATAAATCTGGCCATGGGCTCAATAATTTATTGCTTAGAGCGTTGATTGCTCGGGAAGATGCTTGGGAAATGGTGACCTTTGAAGGAGATGAGGATAAAGCCCCAATTTCTTATATGAAGCCTTTGCTGACGGTATAGGATGTTCCTATATAAGGATTAAATCATGATGGTTTGGCAGCTGCCATGAATATTATTCTTTTAAAAAATACCTACAGCAAATCGAGAACAGTATTCACCGAACTATTCGATAGCTTGTCTGAGTCGCATGCTCTACTTCTATCCTTGTGCAATTAAACGTCTAGTCTTATATATCCTGGAATGATGATGAAATTTTTGGCAAAACTTTTTGGTAGTAAAAATGACAGAGAAATCAAAAGAATACGAAAGGTTGTAGATCGTATTAATAGTTTTGAGGAAAAATTTTCTGTTTTACCAGATGAAGATTTAAGACTTAAGACTAAAGAATTTCAGGAAAATTATGAGAAAGGGTTATCCCTAGACCAGCTTCTACCCGAGGCATTTGCTGTTGTGCGAGAGGCAGCTAAGCGCACTTTAGGCTTACGTCATTTTGATGTCCAAATGATAGGAGGCGTGGTTCTTCATGAGGGCCGAATTTCAGAAATGCGAACAGGTGAAGGTAAAACGCTAATGGCAACTTTGCCAACATACCTTAATGCTTTATCTGGAAGAGGTGTGCATATTGTTACTGTGAACGACTATCTGGCTAATCGCGATGCTGAATGGATGGCACCTATATATCAATTTTTAGGCATGGGTGTCGGAGTTATTTCCTCTGGCTTGTCTCCAGAGGAAAAAATAAAAGCATATCAAGCGGATGTTACTTTTGGCACAAATAACGAATTTGGTTTTGATTATCTTCGCGATAATATGGTCTTACGTCTCGAGGATAAG
>CAWUVO010000064.1:0-6447 GCA_963925965.1 uncultured Porticoccus sp.
GTCAATATGGCTCAAGCGAGCATGGAACAGATTCTCGCAACAGGCGAGGTAAAGAGAGGTCAATTAGGAGTTTCTATTCAAGATATTACGCCTGAACTGCGTGAAGCGTTTGATTTAAAAAATGGCCAGCAAGGGGTTCTAGTAACAGGTGTGGCGGAAGACTCTGAAGCCGAAGAAGCGGGCATAAAGGCGGGCGATGTAATTACTGCTGTTGATGGAAGAGCTACCAGTTCAGGGGGACAACTTAGAAGTCAAATTGGTATAAAAGGAGTGGGAGACAAGGTGGAATTAAGCTTGATTCGTGAAGGTAAAGCTAAAAAACTGCAGGTAGGAATTGGTAAGCAGCAGTCCAGTACTATTGATGGACAGCTGCATCCGCTATTAGAGGGTATTCGTGTAGAGCCAAGTCGAGACAACAATGGCCTGATGGTTGTTGACTTAGAGCCCAATTCTCGAGCCGCATATATTGGACTAAGGCCAGGAGATCTAATAGTTGGAGTAAACAGAAAAAGAGTAACTGATTTCAATAGTTTCAGCGAAGCATTGAAATTGAGCCAGAGTTCAATTTTATTGCAAATTAGCCGAAATGGACGCCCAATGTATGTGGTTATTCGCTAGAGGCGCACTAGTTTCTGGTGATCTATTTATGCAGTATTTTTTGCAATCACGGCATATAGTGGATCACCAAATTCTGGCGAATAATCGGCGATTTCTATATTTCCAAAAGAATCAGCCTCAGAAAGGAAGGATTTGATTAAATAGCCGCGTTGCTCATCATTGAGCTGCAGCCAGACTGATGTGGCTTTTGCTTCAAAATAACGATTTGAATAAGTGATAATTAATGGCGCGCCATTTTTTAATGTTCTTCCCATGTCTTTCAGTACAGCTACTGGATTCGTTAGATAGTCAATAGACACACATATAATGCCAGCATCAAACTGCTTGTCATGAAAGGGAAGACTGGGGTCATTGTTGAGGTTATGAACCACCCATGTATCCAGTTGCTTATTATGAAACATCTCTCTTTCATTCATGCCTAAGCCGGTAACACTGTTGTAGTTTATTTCTTCTGGTAAATGAGACAGCATACTACTCATGAGGTCTAAAATGTTCCCATTTTCAGGCAGATTTTTGCGGTAGATATCTGTGACAGCATCTATCGCGCCATAGTCGATGTGCGCAACAAATCTAGGGATGGTGTAAAATTTTTCATCTGCCGATTCATCCAGCCGACCGAACGCATCATCAGGTAATTTAAATGATTTTTTTGTATCAAAGTTCATATTAAGACGGAAGCGCTATTCAAGTAGATTTCATAAAGTAAAGGCATTCTATAAAAGATGACATAAGAATGGCTACCTCTATTGATGATTTAATTCTTTTATCTCTAGGGCTAATTGACGTTCAACATCTCTTGGGGATCCGGTATTGCGCGCTAGTAAGTCATAGGCAATGGGTACAATAAATAAAGTAAAGAATGTTGCCGCCAGGACCCCAAATAAAATCACTATGCCAATAGCTTTTCTTGTTTCTTCTCCTGCCCCGGAAGATAAAATTAGAGGAACAGAGCCCGCCATCGTTGTGATTGATGTCATGACAATCGGACGCAGGCGGGTTTCTGCAGCCCTGATCAAGGCCTTGGAAAATTCCATTCCCTCATCACGTAGCTGGTTAACAAATTCAACAATCAAAATTCCATTCTTGGCTGCCAAGCCAACCAGCATGATGAGTCCAATTTGCGTATAAACATTTAAAGAATTTCCCGTGAAATACAGCCCCGCAAGTGCCCCAGAAATTGCGAGAGGGACGGTTAGAATAATCACTAGAGCATGAATATAGCTCTCAAATTGAGCCGCTAAAACCAAGAGCACAACAGCAAAACCTAATGCGAAAACAAATAGTAACGATGAGCCACTTTTCTGGTAATCCAGCGAGGTCCCCTTGTAGTCAATGACAGCAGTTTCAGGTAAATTCTCGCGCACTAATTGGCGCATAAAGGATAGAGCCTCTCCTAGAGAGTAGCCCTCTTTGAGACCCGCCTCAATTGTAATGGCGCGGGTACGATTATATCGATTTAGTGATCTGGCATCAGCATACTCATCAATCTTAATCAGATTGCCTAGTGGAATTAGCTTTCCTGTATTATCGGATCGTACATAAATATTTTGTAAGTCAGTTGGGGTATTTTGCTTGGACCGCTCCCCTTCTAGAATCACATCATACTCTTCCCCGTCATCAATATAGGTGGTGACACGACGCGAGCCCAGCATAGCCTCTAGCGTACGACCAATAGTGCGCGAGCTCACTCCTAGGTCATCTGCTCGATCTCTTTTGATAATAATGCGTAGTTGCGGCTTCGTTTCCTTGTAGTCGCTGTCAAGATCAATTAATCCGGGATTATTTTGATTTATTTTTTTGATCAGGGTATCGCGCCATTCCCCTAGTTGCTCATAAGTACCGCCGCCAACAACAAACTGAACAGGTTTCTTGGTTCCTCGGCCAAACCCTTGACGCATGACAGGGAATGCACGAACACCAGGAAGATCACTCATAGTTTTAGAAATCTCATCCATGATAATCTTAGCTGAGCGGCGCTTGTTCCAGTCACTCAAAACTGCAATCACTATGCCGTCGTTAAAGCTCGCGAGGGTGCCGAACTGTCGAGGCGCCCGAATTAAAGAGCGACTGATTTCGCCACTATCAATATAGGGTTGCATACGTTTTTCGATCTCGTCCATGTACTCTTTGGTGTATTGAAAGCTAGCACCTTCTGGCCCGGTGACTATGAGGTAGAATGCCCCACGATCCTCCTTGGGTGCGTATTCGGATGGAAGAATATTGACAAATAAAATGGCTAATGCCGCAACAGCAGCAAAAACACCAATCATTAGCATCCGATAGCCTAGTAGTTTTTCTAGTAGCGATGAGTATGCTGATTTGACCTTTGCGAAGATGCCATCAATTTTTTTAGCCAGCTGATTAGGCTCTGTTTTCTTTAAGATCTTAGATGCCATCATTGGGCTAAGCGATAGGGCTACCAGAGTTGAAAATGCTACTGCGACAGACATCGCGATAGCAAATTCAGTGAATAGTCTTCCTAGATCTCCTTTCAGAAAAGTGATCGGCGTAAACACTGCGATTAGCACTAGCGAGGTAGCAACAATAGCAAACCCTACCTGACGAGTTCCTCTATAGGTTGCAGTAAGAGGCGGTTCTCCCTCTTCAATTCGTCGAGAGACGTTCTCTAATACAAGAATAGCGTCATCAACGACCAGTCCAATTGCCAGCACCATGGCCAGCAATGTGAGCAGATTGATTGAAAAACCGAAGGCATATAAAACCGTAAATGTTGCAATTAAAGACACGGGCACCGTGATTGCGGGGATAAGCATTGCACGAGCATTCCCGAGGAACATGTAAATGACAAAAACAACTAAACCGATAGTGATGAATAACGTCTTATACACGGCAGTAATCGCATTGCGTATAAAGACCGAAGTATCATACGAGTTAATGATATCCATACCGAGAGGCAGATCAGGGCCTAGCTTTCTTGCTAAATCAATCGCGCCCTGAGCCACAGTAATAATGTTCGCTTTTGATTGTTTGATGATCCCAATCCCAATCATCGGCACTCCATTGCCACGGAAAAAAGTTCTATTTTCAATTGCGCTTTTTTCAATACGAGCGATATCGCCCAGTCTTACAAGGCCATTGTTGTTATTTCGGCTAACAACTAGCTTTTTAAAATCTTCAGGCGATTGATAGGCGCGTTCAATACGAGCGGTAAATTGTGTCTCGACTGATTCAATGCTTCCGGCAGGTAGCTCGACGTTTTCTTTTATCAGTGCATTTTCCACATCAGCAAATGTGATGTTTCGTGCTGCCATTTGGGTGCGATCTAGCCAAACTCGCATTGAGTATTCCAATCCACCGCCAATGCGCACCCGAGCTACACCAGGAAGCACCGAAAAGCGATCCTGTAGATATCGCTTGGCATAGTCTGTAAGCTCCATGGTATCGAGTCTGTCACTTACGAGGTTGAGCCATAAGATAACATCATCGCTTGAGTCTGCTTTTTGAATGTCAGGGGGTTCTGCCTCTTCGGGTAAATTGTCAATTACTCCAGAAACACGATCACGCACATCGTTGGTCGCTGCTTCAATATCACGATTGATATCAAATTCGATATTGATACGGGAGCGACCATCGGATGAGTTAGATGAAATAAATTTTATACCCTCAATTCCTGAAATCCTGTCTTCAATTACTTCGGTGATACGAGTTTCGACAATATTAGCTGAGGCTCCTTGGTAGGTTGTGTCGATAGAAACCACAGGTGGATCAATATCGGGGTATTCGCGTAAGGAAAGATTAGAAAATGAGACCAAGCCAAACGAAACCAATAGTAGGGCTATAACCGAGGCAAAAACTGGTCGTTTAACGGAAATATCCGATAAGAACATTTAGTCTACCTCATGAATATTTTTTAGTGGTCCATTTTGTATTAATAACTCGGCTAATGGGATATCTTCTGTTTCTATAGCACGAATAGAAATTTCAATGCCGTCCCTAATTTTTAATAAACCGTGTGTGATCACCTGATCATGTCTCTTTAATCCAGACAAAACTTCAATCTCACCAGGTATTCTGGATCCAATCTCAATCTCAGTCTCTTGTGCACTTAGTTGACCATCAATTTTGGTTGCGATGTATACAAAATTTTTCTCGCCACGTTTGATGAGGGCTTCTTCAGGTATGATTAATGCCTGACGTTCATGCGTCATAATATCAATCTTCATTAGTAAGCCTGGCTTTAAAATTCGATCTTTGTTGGGAGCTATCGCCCTGATTTTGATCATTCTTGTGATAGGGTCGATTCGTGTATTTATCGTTTTTATTTTGCCAGAAAACTCTCTGTGACCAAAGGCTGCTACTTTGCCAGTAATTGGCATATCCTTGTGTAGTAACGACAAGAAAATCGATGGCACATCAAAGTCAATTTTTATGATACTGATATCATCAATTGTTGTGAT
This sequence comes from uncultured Porticoccus sp., assembly GCA_963925965.1. Taxonomy (GTDB): domain Bacteria; phylum Pseudomonadota; class Gammaproteobacteria; order Pseudomonadales; family Porticoccaceae; genus Porticoccus. The sequence continues at coordinate 5,037 of CAWUVO010000064.1, forward strand.
AGTATCTCCCGGTTGGACTAGCGTGCCTACGCTCACCTCTCGTAAGCCTAAGATGCCATCAAAGGGCGCTAAAATAGCTCGTTTGTCTAAGCGCAGGGTTACCAGCAAATCGCCAGTTTTAGCTACCTGACCTTCTTGGAAGTGTATCGCGGTCACTTTTTCGGCAGTATTGGCTGTAATTAAGGCCATTTCATTCGATTTGGTTGTACCTAATGCTTCCACCCGATCAGCTAACATGATTTTTTTGACAGGTGCGACAATAACACTGGTTGGACCTTCTTGGGACGGTCTTTTTGCTATTGTTGGCAAAGCTGTAGTGATGAGTATTAAAAAAACCAAAAAGGTTTTGATGTGAGTCATATCGGCGCTGCTCTTAATTATGAAAGCCCTCTTTAGATCCTATAGTGACTATTCTTTGTTACACTTTCAAGCATCAATAAAATACCTTTGTGTTAATAAATCTTTGACTTTTTTATCAGCAGAGGTTGGTTTTCGGGCAGCCAGTTTATCTTGAGGATGAGGTTATTCCAGATGATATATTTTTTCATGTTGCGTTACGTTGATTTGTGGAGCCAAAAAACCCCTTTCGGGGTTTGTTATTGGTGGAGGCGGTGGGAGACTAACCCATTCAGTCCTCTACCGTAATATTATAGGGATTAAAGGAGTTGTAGGGTAATTCTACTCCCATTTTCACCCCCATTTTATGCAACTAGCTTCTTAATTCTGCTAATAGTAGATGGTGCAATATGCCACTTTCTGACAGCTCTTCTAACCGACATGCCGCTAGCAATCTCTTCTTCAGAACTTGCCTTGTGTACAGTTGTATTTTTTCTTTATTAATACCATATAGGGGTATAAGATATTTTAGTTAGACTAGGGGAAACAAACCATGGCAGATTGTTGTGAATCAAAATATCCAGATTATGGAAAACATATTCCAAGAGTGAATAAAGCTATAGGTCAGCTGAATGGGATAAAAAAAATGATTGAAGAGGGCAGGTATTGCCCTGACATTATTATGCAATTAAGGGCAGTGAGTTCAGCTTGCCAGTCACTCGAAATAATTATGCTTCAAAAGCACCTTGAATCCTGCATTATTGATGCCTTTCAGTCAAATGACAAGAATGCTCAGAAAGAAAAAATTCGAGAGCTAACAAATTTGTATAAGGGGAAAAATGTTTTGTATGTTGGTGACGAAAAACATGAATAAGTTGTATTTCATATTTATTTTACTGTTAGCAGCACACCAATCTATGATTCATGCAGCACCGATGAGCTTTAAGGGGTCAACAACCAGCATGACTCAAGTGAGCAAAGATTACTTTAGTATTGAGTCTAGCTACGCTTCATCTATTAAGGAGTCGTTTGGCGCAAAGACTGTTAGGGCTAAGGGTAACGGCTATGACACAAT
>CAWUVO010000065.1:0-14170 GCA_963925965.1 uncultured Porticoccus sp.
CCGCACGAGTACCCAGCCACGTAACAGCAACATTTTTGCTCCTTAATACCTCCGCCACTGACAGAGCAGGAAAAATATGTCCGCCAGTGCCTCCAGCCATTACCATCACCTTATTACATCTCCGCTCTATCACGTCTCACCCGTTTTCCTGTCTCTCGAGTATCACCTACTTCTGAGCTAATTTTCAAAACTAATACCACCATCGCAATACAAACAAGAAGGCTACTTCCGCCATAACTAATAAAAGGTAACGTTAGTCCTTTTTTAGGCAGCAATCCTGAAGTAACGCCCATATTAATAAATGATTGCATTGCCAAAAGCATGGCAATACCAATACAGCTGTAGGTGGCAAACCAATCTTTACTCTTCATCGCTTGACGGGCTATATGCAATATCCGATGTACCAACAGCGCATACAAAAATATGACTAATGTGACGCCAACTAATCCAAATTCTTCAGCATAAATAGAAAAAATAAAATCAGTGTGAGCCTCAGGCAAATAGTGAAGTTTTTGCACACTCTTGCCTAAACCAGCCCCTAGCCATTCTCCTTGACCAAACGCCATCATTGAATTTGTTATCTGATAACCAGAATCTCCAGGGTCCTGCCAAGGATTCATAAATGTCTTTAAGCGTTCCCATCTGTACTGCTCCATAATAGCAACATAAGATAAGCCGGCGGCGGCTAAGATTGATATCGCGCCAAACTGCCAAAGAGCAACTCCTGCAATAAATAACATACAAAAAACTGTGGCACTTATGACTACCATAGATCCATAATCTGGCTCAAAAAACAAAAGGATAATCACTAGCCCAACCACAACTAAAGGTTTAAAGACACTCATCCATTTGGCTCGAAGTTGCTCTTGATGACGCTCTAGATAACCCGCCATAAACAAAATGACAGTAAATTTAGCTACCTCTGCAGCTTGCAGATTAAAGAGTCCGAGAGAGATCCAACGCTTACTTCCATTGATCTCCGATGTGAATAGAACTGCCAGCAGCAGCAAAACTGTAACTATGAACAATGGGGGGGCGAGTCGGTACCAAATCCGCGAAGGTGCAACTAGAAAGATGGTGGCCATAATCATGCCAAGCACAAGAAATATTAAATGTCGCTTAAGGTAATAAAAGCTATCGCTATACTTAACCTGGGCATGACTAATTGAAGCAGAGTAAATCATCACCAAGCCAATCGTAAGAATAGCCAACATCGCAAATAGGAGCGGCTGGTCTATGCATTGCAGAGAACGCAAAAAACTTCCCCTTGGCTGCAGCGGTCTTGAATTCATCTCAAGCTCTCTACTGCGCAGATGAATTTCTCACCCCTATCTTCAAAATCAACAAACATATCAAAGCTTGAGCATCCCGGGGACAACAAAACAATGTCGCTCGGCTGTGCAATTTCGCAAGATGCTCTTACTGCACACTCAATGCTTATTGCATAGATGGTCTCTACTTTTCCAAAAACAGCATTACCTATTTCAGATGCGGCTTCGCCCATCAACACAAGCTGCTTAACCATTCCAGTTAACGCAGTGGAGAGGACTGAAAAATCTTGTTCTTTTCCTTGGCCACCAGCAATCAAAATTATATTATTACTACAGCCAAGCCCCTTAATAGCTGCTAAAGTAGCGCCTAAATTTGTTGCCTTAGAATCGTTGATATAAGTTACGTCATTTAGAACTCTTATTGTCTGGCACCGATGAGGCAGGCCGGTAAATTGACGCAACACTTGCAACATTGATCTCAAGGGCAGATTTACTGCTGAGCCCAAGGCCAAAGCAGCAAGAGCATTGCTTGTATTGTGCAATCCTTTTATTCCAAGTTCATTTTCAGGCATTAATTTTTCAAATTCATAAGTCAACCATGATTGACCATCATCTCCAGAAACTAATCCAAAACCATTAAAATCTGAGCGGTCAAGGCCGAAGCTCCATGTTTTTACTTTGTCTCCAACCAGCGGCGCACTGAGCCTATCATTCCGATTGACTATCACCTGGCGAGCCCCATTAAAAATCCGGTGCTTGGCCTGATGGTAATCAAGTAGTGTTTTGTAGCGATCCATATGATCTGCGCTTATATTAAGCACTACTGCTACTTCAGCACACAAACTGCTAATAGACTCCAGCTGGAAACTTGATAACTCTAAAATATAGAGCTGCGTCTCCTCATCAAGCAATTCAAGCGCAGGCGTGCCTAGATTCCCGCCAACACCCACCGAATGACCTGCAGCAACACACATCTCTCCCACTATTGTAGTGACAGTACTTTTACCATTTGAGCCTGTAATAGCAATAATAGGAGCCTTGGCAGATCGAGAAAATAATTCAATATCATTTATTACTGGGATATTTAACTCGATCGCAATTTGAATAGCTGGAATTTGCCTAGACAGTCCAGGACTAAGAATAATTTCATCAGCATTTTTAAAGCTATCAATAGAGAGCTCTCCTAGTGATACTGATATGTCTGGAAACTCGGTTTTAAACTGCTCAAGCAAGGGGGGGGTTTGGCGAGTATCTAACATCACAAAATGTTGCCCCAATTGAGACAGGTGTCGAGCCACAGAAAATCCTGTAGCACCAATACCTACTACCATTTTGAGTTTATTGCTTGCTATTAACTGCCTCATTGGTAAATCCATTCTCTTACTACCTAAGCTTCAGTGTTATCAAGCCAAGCAATACCAGCATGACTGTGATAATCCAAAATCTAACGATGACACGAGGTTCAGGCCAACCTTTTAACTCAAAGTGATGATGAATTGGAGCCATACGGAAAATTCGACGACCAGTTAGCTTGAAAGAAGCTACTTGCATCATCACCGACACTGCCTCCATCACAAAAATGCCGCTCATAATAAAAAAAACAATTTCATGTCTAATTATTACCGCCACAACACCCAAGGCTGCGCCCAAAGACAATGACCCAACATCTCCCATAAAAATTTGAGCAGGGTATGTGTTAAACCAGAGAAACCCCATGCCGGCGCCAGCAAGCGCCGCACAAAACACCCCTACCTCTCCAGCGCCAGCCACATAAGGAATATGCAAATATTCTGCAAACTCTATATGTCCTACCAAATAACCTATTAACCCTAAGGCGCTGCCAATTAAAACTATAGGCATAATGGCCAAACCGTCTAGGCCATCTGTAAGATTTACCGCATTACTGCTGCCGACAATTACAAAGTAAGTGAGCACGATATAAAACATACCTAGCGGCAATGCTATATCCTTAAAGAAAGGAACTATTAGCTCGTTTTCAACACCAATACCGCCCATCTTGTAAAGAATAACTGCAACTATAATTCCTGCCAATGACTGCCAAAAATACTTCCATTTAGCCAAAACACCTTGAGAATTCTTTTTAACCACTTTCCGATAATCATCGACCCAGCCAATAACTCCAAACAAAAAAGTCGCCAGCAGAACTACCCAAACATATAGATTAAGAAGGTCTGACCAAAGAAGCGTACTAATAAAGATGGAAAAAAGTATCAATACTCCGCCCATGGTTGGTGTTCCAGTCTTGACTAGATGGCTAGCAGGGCCATCACTCCTAACTGACTGTCCAATCTGAAGGTAGGCTAGACGACGAATCATCCATGGCCCAAAAATAAATGAGATTCCTAAAGAGGTTAGTGCAGCCATGACTGTTCGGACAGTTATATATTGCACTACACCAAAACCAGTAAAATGCTGCGCCAAGTAATCAGCTAGCCAGACGAGCATTTAATTCTTCCCTAATTTTTTTATCAGCTGAGATATATCTTCCATAATCATCAATCTTGACCCTTTTACCAGGATGACTGATCCGAAATCAAGCATACCTGAGCTTAAGAATTCACCACTATTTAGATAATCAATCAATTCTTGTTTGCTCTTAAAGTGCTGACCATTTTGACCAAATTCTCTAGCGGCATAAAAAGAAAGAGGGCCAAGAGCTAAAAGAATATCCACGCCTTTATTTAACGCATAGCTCCCTATATCAGCATGCAGGGAGACTTCATCATCACCAAGCTCTGCCATATCGCCCAATATTAAGATATGAAAACTGCGGATCTCTACAAGGCTATCAATGGCTGCTTTCACTGAACCCGGGTTTGCGTTATAGCTGTCATCAATAAAAGTGACCCCAGAAGGTAGCTCCTCAAGATTCATTCTGCCTGGTATCTGCTTTAGATTGTTCAGACCGTCCACAATAGAAGACATTGGGACACCTGCCGCATAAGAACAAGTTGCTGCTGCAATCGCGTTTACAACATTGTGTTTCCCGCTTAAAGCAAGAGATATGGCTGATTCTCCCTCAGGAGTAACTAAAATAAAGCTATAGCAACCGCTTTCTTTTAAGGCAAGATTCTTGGCAGTAAAATCGGCATGGGCCTTGTTAATCGAAAAACTCAAAACCCTTGCATTTGTTGATTCACACCACATTCCAGCATAACTCTCATCAAGGTTGATAACTGCAGTATCTCCGGCAGAGAGATTCCTGTAGATTTCACCTTTCGCTTTAGCAATGCCACTAAGAGTGCCAAAACTTTCAAGATGTGCAGGCAAAATATTGTTTATCAAGGCAACATTTGGTTTAGCAAAGCCACAGAGATAATCTATATCTCCAGTAGCTTTTGCACCCATTTCAATTACCGCATAATTATGTTCACAGCGAATCTCCATCAAGGCGCAAGGAACTCCAATTTCGTTATTTAGATTTCCTTTTGTGAACAATACCGATCCCATTTTTTTAAGAATGACTGCAATCATCTCTTTAACTAAAGTTTTCCCACAGCTTCCTGTTATAGCAATTAAACATCCATTAAAATTCTTACGATTAGCTGCGGCAATCTGCCCTAGCGCCTCAGTTGTGTCAGGAACTACCCATTGACTCATGACGAGGTCGCTTATTGGACGGTCAACCACCAATCCGCTTGCTTGAGATGCAATCAACGAAATAAATTCATGCCCATCAAATTTCTCTCCTTTGAGAGCAACAAATAACTGGCCTTCCTTTAAATTACGACTGTCTGTCGATACAGACTGAAAGTGGCAATCTGGGTACATAATTGTTCCGCCGTATTCTAGAGCCATTTTCGAGAGCATTAATGTGTTTATCAACTAACCACCCCTCTTCTGCAGAGCCAGGCTGACCTCAACTTGGTCGCTAAAAGGTACCATTTTATCTCCGACAAACTGATACAACTCATGCCCCTTTCCGGCGACTAAAACAATATCCTTCTTGGTCGCAGATTGAACAGCAAAATTAATAGCCTTTCTTCTATCTGGAATTACATGAACGGACAATCGATCAGTATTTGCCTTAAAAGTCACATCGGAAAGAATCTCATTAATAATCGTTTCTGGGCTCTCTCCGCGAGGATTGTCGTTTGTCACAACAACTTGATCTGCTAACTGGCTAGCAATATTGCCCATTTTTGGTCGTTTAGCTTTGTCCCGATCACCCCCGCACCCAAACACGCACCATAATTTTCCATGGCAGAATTGCTGCAAAGTCTCTAGTGTATTTTTTAAAGCATCCGGAGTATGAGCAAAATCTACCACAATCATTGGTTCAGAAATTTTGACATCACCAGAGCTACCCAAACCAGAAATAATCTCCATACGTCCTGGCGCCGCGGTAAGCTGAGGAATCAACCTTATAGCCTCTTCGAAAACTAATCCTTGGCAACAGGCAGCTCCAATAACAGCTAACAAATTGAGTAAATTAAACCTACCAACAAGCTGGCTCCTGAGCATACCATTGCCCCAAGGGGTACAAATATTCGCCTCAATACCTGACGCTGATAGACTTATATCCTTAGCGTAAATAGTCGCTCTTGGATTCACTAAAGAGAAAGTAACCACATTTACGGACAAAGGTAGCTCTTTCGTTATCTCTAGACCGACAAGATCATCCCCGTTAATCACAGCGTTCTGCAGATTAGGCATGGCGAATAGCTGCTTCTTAGCGGCAGAATAGCTTGTAAAATCGCCATGATAATCCAAGTGGTCATGGCTCAAATTAGTAAATACAGCTGTATCAAACAATAAACCATGAACCCTAAATTGACTGAGGCTATGAGAAGACACCTCCATAACTGCTTTACCTATGTTGCGGTATACAAAGCTAGCCAGAACCGCCTGAAGAGTAATGGGGTCTGGTGTCGTCATCCCCTCACCACTTAGCTCAGATATTCCATTCTTTACGCATCCGTAACCCAAAGTCCCGATAACTCCAGCAGGATTACCTGTAAGGCTAAATAGCTGTGCCAATAATTGTGTGCAGGTGGTTTTTCCGTTAGTTCCAGTCACGCCTGTCAGTGCTATGTTGTGAGATGGATCAGAATAAAAACGTCCGGAAATTTCACTTATTTTCTTATTTAAACTTGGTATCGGTACCACTCTGTCATGCTCTTGAAGGAAAAAGCCGTCTGCATGGACAAGTACGACTTCCGCGCCAGCTTTAAGTGATGACCGAATATAATCTCGTCCATCGTGTGAAGAACCAGGAATCGCAATAAATAAATCGCCACTTTTAACCAGTCGACTATCAAGACAGAGGCCCGAAATCTTCAAATTGATTAATTCTTCAGGAAACAAAACTTCTGGCATCAAGCTTCCTAAACTTCGGGCGATTGGCCTATTCAATGCTACCATCAAATATCACCTCCGAATCTTATCGGACTTGGCTTAGTGTTCAACGCAACAGCTCTATCACTGACCGTTGCTTTTGGTGCGATCCTTAATACCCTAAGAGCTCTCTCTGTAACATTCGCATATACTGGTCCAGCCACCTGACCTCCAGTATGTCCTCCCACTTTAGGATCGTTTATGATCACCACTGTCACTAGACGCGGCTTATCTGCTGGCACTATTCCCGCAAATAATGCAACGTATCTCTTATCATCATATCCTCCCGCTACATTCTTATAAGCAGTGCCTGTCTTCCCAGCCACGTCATAAGTATAGATAGCTGCTTTTTCTGCGGTCCCTCCTTTACGAGTAGCACCTGTCATCATTTTGCGAACTGTGGCAACTAGCTCTGCATTCACTACCTGCTCTCCTTCTGGGATCCTATCTGTTCTTAGCAGCGTAAGTGGTCTTTTTAATCCATCAGATGCCAAAACTGCATAGGCTTGGGCAATCTGTAAAGCTGAGGAATTCAAGCTATATCCAATTGCAAAGTTTGCTCTTTCTAGTCTCATCGATTTTTTATGCACAGGCAGTGTTCCTGAACTTTCACCTGCGATACCTACCCCAACAACCTGTCCAAAACCTACGCGCGAAAATAAGTCATGTATATCTTCTGGATCGACAGCTAGGCCTAATTTTATAGCGCCAACATTACTGGACTTCTTCAGTAAATCGGCAAGGCCAATCTCTCCATAGTTATGCTCGTCCTTTATTCTTTTTTTGCCTATCTGGATGTAGCCAGGATTTGTATCAATAACTGATTCAGCGAATATCTTATTGCTCTCCATGGCTGCCAAAACAGTAAAAGGCTTAACGGTCGACCCCGGTTCAAATAAATCTAAAATCGCTCTATTGCGAGCCCCTTTATTGAAAGCATCAGGGCTTAATTTTTTCTTATCATTGGGATTATAAGACGGCTGGTTTGCCATCGCTAAAATTTCTCCAGTACGCACATCAATCACTACAATTGATCCAGAAGTTGCCTGATGTTTAACAACGGCATCTTGCAGCTCAGTGTAAGCTTTGTGCTGGAGCCTCATATCAATACTTAAGGTTATAGCTTCGCCAGGCTTAGCGTTCCGTTCCACCCCCAGATCTTTGATCATGTTGCCCCTTCGATCCTGTAATAATTTTTTCCGTCCAGGGACACCGGCTAGGATAGCGTCAAAAGACTTTTCAATTCCCTCCCGACCTTTCTCATCATTATCGGTAATTCCGACTATCTGAGACGTCACCTCGGCTGCAGGATAAAAGCGCTTATATATTTTTTCTCCATAAATACCAGGTATTTTCCAGGCAAGAATTTTTTCAGCCACCGCAGGAGGCAAAAAATTTGTTGCCTTCAAAACTATATATGGTCTTTTGGCATACCTCAAAACTCGTTTCTTCAGGCTTGTGTTAGTTACTGATAAATGCTCAGCCAGCTCAGAAAACTTAGGATGATCGACATCTACTAGCCGAGGATCGGCTACTAGCTGTATTACAGGACTACTTATTGCAAGCGGTTCACCATATCTGTCAGTAATAACTCCGCGATAAGCAGGGATAGTCTCCCTGCGAACCATGTTTTGTGAGACTTTTCCTTGAAGAAATTTATAGCCTTTATCTACATCAGGCAATACCTGCAGTCCAGCAATGTGCCAAATCAGCGATACTGGCAATATTAGGAGCGCAGTCATCACTAACGCATAGCGCCAACGAGTGATGGTCAACTTATTTTGTTTTAGTTTCACTTAATACTCTTCCTGCAGTTATCCAAAATACCTATGGAGAGACGACTATAAATTCACCTTGCTGAGGAGCTCGCATTTGCAGTTCGCCTGTTGCCTTGTTCTCAATATTAATCAATGAGGTGTAAGAGCTTTTTTCTAACAGGTACTTTCCCCACATCTCCTGTAAAATGTTTGACTCTTCCTCGAGAGTTGATAGCTGGCTAGTAAGCAGCCGGCAAGCATTGCTGACATGGACTACAGAAAGCGCGCAAAAAATCACACTGACCCAGAGAACCAACAACCAGGATTTAATTTTTAGCCCCGATAGCATAATCATTCCTATGTTGCTCAACGTTACACCAGCTTCTCTGCAACTCGCATCACGGCGCTTCTGGCTCTTATATTGCCCTTAACCTCCAAGCCACTTGGCTTAACCACCTTTCCTATCGAATGCAAACGCCTAACAATATCTTTTTCCATAACAGGCAAGCCTCTAGGTATAGCCTTCCCTTTCTCCTGATCACGAATAAATCTTTTTACAATACGATCCTCAAGAGAATGGAAGCTAATGATGACTAATCGGCCGCCCACTGCCATAATTTCCAAAATATCAGGCAACACACTCTCAAGATCTTTTAGCTCTTGATTAATAAAAATTCTGATGCCCTGAAAAGCTCTTGTTGCTGGATGCTTATCTTTCTCCCACGCCGGATTGGCTTCTTTAACAATTGCTGCAAGTTGCCCGGTGCGTGTTATTGGCTTATCGGTGCGAGCAGCAACAATTGCACGAGAGATACGCTTGGAGTATCGCTCTTCACCATAGTCTTTTAAGACCTGAGCTATATCATTCTCTTTTGCTGTCGAGAGCCATTCGGCGGCACTAATTCCACAATTTGGATTCATGCGCATGTCAAGCGGACCATCTCGCAGAAAACTAAATCCTCTTACCGGGTCATCAATCTGAGGGGATGAGACGCCCAAATCCAGCAACACCCCGCTTACTGTTCCCTCATGCTGTCTCTCTGTTGTCAGTTTGCGAATATCTGCAAAAGAAGCTTGTTTTATCTCAAAACGAGCATCCTTAGAAAATTTCTGTTTCGCCACTTCGCAAGCTTTCGGGTCTTTGTCTATCGCCATCAAACTTCCAGTCTCGCTTAGCTTAGACAATATCAGTGCCGCGTGCCCGCCTCGGCCAAATGTCCCATCAACATACAAACCATCACGGTCAGTGATAAGCGCCTCAACTGCTTCTTTCAACAAAACAGCCTTATGTCCCACCTCTACTGACATAAAATTCTACCTATAATGAAATAGACTGCATTTCTTCCGGTATTTTCAAGTCATCGCCAGTTTCAGCTAACCAGCTGTCTCTTCCTCTATTCCAGCTGCTCTCGCTCCACAACTCAAATCGATGGCGTTGTCCTATTAACATTAATTTTTTCTCTAACTCGGCATACTGCCTCAATTCTGGTGGGATCAGAATTCGCCCACTAGTGTCAAGGTTGACCTCTCTCGCATGGCCAATCAAAATTCTTTGCAACTTTCGTGTGGTTGAATTAAAAGATGGAAGAGCTGCAATTTGCGTTTCTATTACTTCCCATTCATGCAGGGGATAGATCAGCAGGCATTTATCCTGTATATCAATAGTAACGACGAGACTTCCGCCGCATATTTCGGTTAAAATATCACGATATCTTGAAGGCATTGCCATACGCCCTTTGATATCGATATTAATTTCATTGTTGCCTCTGAACACTTTCTCATCCAACCTTATTTGCTAATTATAAAAACCACTTTTACCCACTTTATCCCACTTTTGTAACTATATGCTCAAGAAAGTCAAAGTCAAGGCAAAATAAAGTCCACCAATAAAGAAAATTTGGATAAAACTCAATAACTTGCGAATATAAAATAAAATACAGGGGTGCTAAATAAGATATAACGAAAAAAAACATACAGCTAGAATAATTAGTTAAAGTGATTCTTTAACTAATAAGCAGGGAAGCTAACTTCATCAAGAGTTTAAAGGTTCACTGTTGAGAAAAATTGGCATAGAACTATACATTACTTAAGGTTAATAAAGAGAGACTAACCTCTGGCAATACCAGAGGTTAGTCATATTTGGAGTCAGCCTATAAGCCGGGTTCTGTCGTGAGCAACCATTCCTCTAGGGCGCGCGTCACCACGCGCCTCAAGCAACCTACCCGAGTCCAACGCGGGCCACGCCAAAGGACTCCTATTTGGTCTTGCTCCGAGCGGGGTTTACCATGCCGCAAACTGTTGCCAGTTGCGCGGTGCGCTCTTACCGCACCCTTTCACCCTTACCTGTGTCAAAATATGACCATCGGCGGTATGCTCTCTGTTGCACTTTCCGTAGGCTCGCGCCCCCCAGGAGTTACCTGGCACTCTGCCCTATGGAGCCCGGACTTTCCTCCCCTGTCAACCCGATACCACCCAAGGAGATATTGAGAAAAAACAGCGGTGGCTGCCCAGCCAACTCCGTGCATAGGTTACCATGAAATAATCAGTTGTTTAAAAATTATTTTTATAAAAATCTGACTTAAGGTTGATCACAAAAAATTCTCTCGGCTTGTTTATTGCTTAAGAGAGAGGGCCAAGGCGTATAGTTCGTTCTTTTGGCAGCCGGTAATTTTTGCAGCCAATAAGGCAGCTTGCTTCAAAGGCATTTCGTCCAACAGTATCGCTAGCACTCGCCTAGCCTCAGCAATATCTGGATCTTTTTCTGAGGAATGAATCCCTTCTAATACAACAACTATCTCGCCTTTTTGTTGGTTTTCATCTTCCTTTACCCGCACTAAAACCTCCATTAAAGATCCAGACAAAAAAGTCTCATAGGTTTTTGTTAACTCTCTAGCAATTACTACTTGGCGGGCCTCACCAAACACATTCACCATATCGATCAGAGTTTCTAGTATTCTATGTGGGGCCTCATAAAAAATTAAAGTCCTAAATTCTTCAGCAACACTTTCAAATTTTGCAACACGAGCAGATGATTTGGCTGGAGGAAACCCTTCAAAAATAAACCGATCACTAGGCAGTCCTGATGCGCTAATTGCAGCAATAAGCGCGCAGGATCCAGGTATAGGGACTACTTTTAGGCCTTTATCTCTAACAATTTTTACTAACCTATAGCCAGGATCAGAGATCAAAGGAGTTCCGGCATCAGAAATCAGGGCTACAGAATTTCCGCGCAAAAGCATATCGACAATAGTGTTAATTTGTTTATTACTGCTATGATCATGATAAGAAACCATGGGGGTTTTTATGCCAAAATGGCTGAGTAAGCGGCTGCTACGCCTAGTGTCTTCAGCCGCCACTAAATCAACGGTATGGAGAATATCCACAGCGCGGGGCACCATGTCTCCCATGTTACCTATAGGTGTTGCTACTATATATAATTCACCCATCATAAGAAAATGATACCAATGTTTAAAATTCAAGTTACATTCACCCTGTGCTTTATAGCATTACTAGCGTCAGGCTGCTCGCAAATTTCTATTTTAAATATTGGGGAAAAATATTTTCCGCAAGAGACTCGGTCTCATTCGGACAAGGAAGTATTGGAATATAACGATACTCAAAATAAAATTGCAGTTCTACTTCCGCTAAGCGGCGCGCAAAAAAAAGCAGGTGATGCGATACAAAGCGGTTTTCTTGTTGCCTTATATAAAGCTAAGGAAAACAAAAAACAAGTACCTCAAGTTCAATTTTATGATACAGAAAACATGATAGATGCAGTCAATCTTTATGCTCAAGCTGTAAGTGATGGCGCACAGTTAATTATTGGGCCAGCAAAAAAAGACAATGTCTCCCAATTTCTAGCATTAACGAGAACTCCGGTTCCAATTATCACACTAAATTATATGGAAGAGCTAGTGCCACCAAGAAGAAGAAATATTTTTCAATTTGGTCTCTCCGCAACAGATGAGGCTCGCGAGGTTGCCAGCAAGACATGGGCCAAAAACCATAGGTCAGCGTTAATAATAGCTCCGAATAGCAACTGGGGGAGCCGCTCAATCAAGGCATTTCATGAATACTGGCAAGAAAAAGGTGGCAAAATAACTGGTACAATATTATATAGCAACACAACAACTGACTTCGTCCCAGAGCTCAAGTCAATGCTACATATAAAAAATAGCTCTACTCGCAAACGAAGCCTGGAAAAACTGCTCGGCAAGCCCTTAACTTATACACCGCGCCGCCGAAAAGATATTGATATGATCTTTTTGGTAGCCCATCCAGACCATGCTCGTCAAATAAAGCCCACCTTAGACTTTCTGTTTGCTGGGGATATTAAAATATACAGCACATCACAAATTTACGCTGGCTCTGAAGAGGTCGACAGAAACAGCGATCTTAATGGTATCAGCTTTATCGCCACACCCTGGTCTCTAGATCTATCCACTCTTTTATCGGGGGCGAATATGCCACCGATTTATCGGCATTTTTTTGCACTCGGTATTGATGCCTACAATCTACATTATTCGCTTAAACAGATGAAAAAAAATCCAAATCATAAATTTTATGGTGTCACCGGCACTCTTCAATTAAATTCATTAGGTGTCATAAAAAGAACACAGTCTTGGGCAAAGTTTCACAAAGGAAAAGCATACTCCATACGATAGTTTGCATGAAAGGCAAAGACGAAACAGCTGCAGAGGAAGAATTTAGGGGAATATATCGATATGACGATCTGCCACTAAAGCGCCAGCAAACGAATTAAGCATGAGGTAGAATGACGGCTTAACTTTTTAAAAAAATATAACAAGTCGACAAGAGAATTATGGAATCAACTGTTATTGCACATTTCAATCAAAGTATTCAGGTTAAAAAAGACTGCACCAAGATGCTGGCTCCATATATTGTCAGCGCCAGCCATAAAATAGTTCAACAACTACTCCAAGGCCGAAAAATCTTATCTTGTGGTAATGGCCTAACAGCTGCTTTGGCTAGCATTTTTACCGAGTCTCTTCTGCTTCAATATAAACTTGAGCGTCCAGGATTTCCCGCGATATCTCTGAATGATAGCGGAATACTAACAGCTATTTGTCATAGAAATGGAAAAAGCCAAATATTTAGCAAGCAAATTCTAGCGCTAGGAGAGTCTGGGGACCTCCTAGTTATATTTAGTAGTGGAAGCAACCCTGGTAATCTTGTGCAAGCCATTCAGGCTGCTCACGATAAATCTATGGTGGTAATAGCATTTACGGGTATGCGTGACAAAGATCTTTCAGCCTTGCTGAGCAACGAAGATATAGAAATACGGGTTGAGCACGATGATGCACATCGAATAAACGAATTACAAATGTTGAGTATTTTCTGTCTTTGCGAACTGATAGACCAACAACTATTTGGAGAAAACAACTGATGTCGAAATCATTTCCGAGTCTGTTAGTGTTTTGCATATGCATCCTAGTCGGATGCACTAAAATTATTCATGTTGCAACTGAAGAACCAATAAAACAAGCTCCAGAAAAAATTTCACTCGGTACCGATATTGATGACTGGGAGCTTGAAACATTAATTGGAGTTAACATAAAAAAAACTAGTCCCGAGCTAGAAAACGCTCATATTAACATTAATTCATATAATCGAGTGGTGCTACTAACCGGACAAGCCCCTTCTTTAGAGGCTAGAATTCTTGCAGCTAAAACTGCCAAAGAGTATCGCGGGGTCCGTCAAGTGTACAACGAAATAAAAGTCAGTGGTCCCACTTCTTTTATTTCAAGGACTAACGATGCATGG
>CAWUVO010000066.1:0-2749 GCA_963925965.1 uncultured Porticoccus sp.
AGAGTGAAATACGTCAGCCACCTTTGCGGATTTCTCCTCAATGGGTACGGTTTTGAAACCAAAATGTGTTGTTTTGTTATCTGTCATTGGGGAAAATATGCTCTCTGAAAACCTATTATACACCTGTGTTATCTCGGTGTCTTCGAGCCTAAATATGATAGTTTGTTAAAGTGCGTTATATTTTTTTGATGCCAACATCTGATGGTTTGTGTCGTATATTTTTCGTTAAAATGCTAAATTAAACCCTATTTATTGACGAAACCCTGTACAGAAAATTCAGAGACACTGGGAAGTAAAATGCGCTTAATTATTATTTTTATGACAACCTTTGCCATATCTGCTTGCTTACCTTTAAAGCAGTCAAGTTACTTAGCGCCTTTTATTAAAGAGAAGCCTTTATCGATTTTACCGGAAGTGAGGGATGTGCAGGTATCCGGTGATAGAAAAACAATTAAAGTAGAAAATCGCGCCGTTGTCCCTTATTTTGAGGTTATTTTCTATGATATAAATAACCCTATTTTTTCTGAAACGGAAAAGAGTAACGAGCAGATAAATTCAAAATTAGTGGGGATATCCGTTGAACTACTCCAGCGTGTCACAGATCAATCCTATAGGTATTTTATGAGTGAAATGAAAGCACAAGGCATAGAAATACTTCCCATTTCGTCATTAAGTAACTCACAGACGTACCAAAAATTTTTGATGAGCAAGACTGAAGAAAAAGTAGGTGTAATGTCTATTTCGCCATCGGGAATGAAGCTGTCCGATCTATCAGACATTAAAGGCAAACAGATAAGTAAAATTATGGATGAGATGAATGCCTCTGTTATGGATGTGACTTTGCATGTGACTCATATGGACAAGATTAAGGACCAAACATCAAGTTCAACCAATGGTCTTAGAGTGGAGCAAAAAATTTCTGTGACCAGTGGCTCCAGGATGAAGTTTTTTGGGTTAGAGGCCTCGAAATGCCAAGGGTATTGCTTGAACCCGGTGGTGAGCGCCAAATTAGGCAAGTCGATTTACAGTACTGAAAAGATAGGATATCTTGTGCAAAAAATAAAAACACCTGAAAAGATAGAACCTGAAAAGCAAGCAACTATTAAGCAAGGAGATCTTAAATCACAGGCTATTGACCTTAGCAGAAAAGCAGTTGATCTTAGCGAGAAGGCTATAGATTGGGTCTCCACACTTTCAGTAAAAGACGATGATACTGCTGTATATGAACTTCATGCAGATCCGGCTAAATATGAAAAAATTGTTAGTCAAATCTTAAGAAATTCAATCAAAAAATTAGTCCAAGGAATTACTTATTATGACCCTAGCAACATGAAGGCAGATAAGTAATCAGATAGCTGCTCTTAACTTGAGTTTGACTTATTTAGCAGGGAGCTCATCATGCTTAAGGAGATCACTTGTATCTTTGTGCCATAAAGCTTTGGATTTCCAAAAAATATTTTGCATGGGCCTTATTGAGGGGTCAGTGTCCAGTGTCCCTGCTGGAATGACAATAGCTTTTTTGGTCTTGCTTAGCCATGGGAGAGAAGATCCACATTTTTTGCAGAAAGCTGTAGCGAAGTGTTTCGTTTCTTTGGGCTCAAAGCACTGAACTAGTAGTGCGCCAGCAGTCCACCTGAAGTGCTCCTTTGCAATTAAAATGTTTGATGCAAAAGCACTACCCGTAAATTTTCTGCACCTGCTGCAATGACAATACTGAAATATGCCTAGATTTCCAGAGATTTCATAGGCTACCTGTCCACACAGACAGCTACCTCTGGCAATTTTGCTATTGGTCATGCGCTACTTGTGGCCTCAGCCACTCTGTCTTCTAGGTATTTAATAATGTCTGATGACTCATACATCCAGTAGATGTCAGCATCATTGGCTTCAATTTTTAGGCAGGGAACTTTTAATTTTCCACCAATTTCAAGCAATTCTTGACTACTGTGACCGCATAATCTTGGATCGATTAATTTGACAGACAAACTATGCTTCTTAATTGTACGTCGAACTTTCACACAAAAAGGACATGCTGGATATTGGAATAAAGTAAGGCCGGCAGTTTTTTCATTTAATTTAGCTTGTGATAATGGATCTCTTTTAATGATTTTAGGAGAAAAGATCCAATTGAGAGATAGAATCAGTGAGCCTAGTATCCAGCGAATAACTGCCATTTTTTATGCCTGTTGAATAAGAATTTTTTAGTTGTTTTCCAAAAAGGGCTATTTATCCCGCAAGTATAACTGATGGGAAGTAACCGATAAAAGAATAAAATCTTGTGTTAGTTTATTAATTTTTTTGTTTATGCTATAAAAATTTATAGTGCCTAAATTTTGATCGTTGGCATAGTTAATTAGTTATATCTGCCAATTTAGCTTTTTTTCAATCGAAGCAATTATCATTCCTGCAATATCTTGCCCCGTTGCAGATTCGATTCCTTCAAGTCCCGGGGAAGAATTCACCTCTAACAGCAGCGGTCCTGATTTAGATCGAATGATATCCACCCCGGCTACCTGTAAGCCAAGTACTTTAGCTGCCTTTATAGCGAGCATTTTTTCCTCCATCGTTATTTTTACTACAGATGCTGTACCTCCTTGATGAAGGTTGGCGCGAAATTCACCAGGAGCTGCTGATCTTTCAATCGAAGCAACAACTTTCCCATTGATCACAAAACACCTTAAGTCTTTCCCATTGGCCTCTTTGATGAATTTTTGTACCAAGAGGTTTGCACGTAAAGATTTAAACGCGT
>CAWUVO010000067.1:0-2605 GCA_963925965.1 uncultured Porticoccus sp.
TTTCACTTTCAAAGCTTAATGTGTCATCTGTAATGTTACCAACAGGACGCTCTCTTAGTCGCCAAACATGGTTTTTTCCCGACATCAGTGTTGTCTCCTGAAAAAATGATGGTTAATATTTTTTAGTAGCAAAAATAAGTAGTTTTTTGATTATAGTCATATTACAGCTTGACTAGGTTGAACTCATCCATTTTTTTGATAAAAATGAGCTTAAAAATATAATTAAGGCGTAATGGTGAAAATTTTTATCAATAGCTTCTTTGTTATTTATCTTATAATTAGAGTGCTTTGTATGCTGATCATCGAATAGCAAACACATCATATTTCACGTAACCTTCTTCGCCAAACTGTATTTCAGTCATTTTGTTAATAGCCTGTATCTCATTAAGCCAACTATACTTTTCTGAGGAAGTCTGAAAAGTCGGCGCTGCTACAAAATAAGGAATGTCCTTATCTGTTAGTAGCTCCCCGCCAATTAAGCGCTCGGCGCTTTCTGCTGAGTTTTTCATGATTCCGTTATAAGTTAAGTAAATATATGCATTGTCATCAGTTTGTATTAGGCCTCTTACGTCTAGACGAAAAATACCTGAAGGCATAATACGTAGCCAGTCAGCACCAGGAGCAATAAACTGACCACAAATCTCTGGACCTTTAACCCAGCCGCCCGGACGCACATTGGCTATAATCATTCCGCTATCAACAGTTATTGGCGGATCTAGAGGCGCGAGATAGCTCATTATGTATTCAGTGGTTATTTCAGTACTGGGGTTAGATGGGTATTTATTTTTCATAAAAGTTTTCTCGGATAGTCTTGTGTTGTTTCTTTATGTTTTATTTTAGCTGAAAGATTTATTTGTCGTAGTTGTCTGGGCAATAAACTATAAAATTTATTGGCTAAAGAAGCCTTTCAATCGACTACTAATACCTTCGCAGGCAACTCCTCTCACTTGAGCAATGAGAGGTATGGGTGCAATTATTCCTAGCACATAGGAAGCCCCTTTACTGTCAACCTTCACTTTGCCTTTTTCGGTTAAGTGCTTCAAATCCCAAATGGTCGCTTCGTAAGAAGAAGCTTTATCCCAGCTTTTAAAGCCAAAACAGCCTCCGCTAGGCCCCATCCCACAATGCATAGAGCCTTTTTCTTCTGTAATTTCTGTACTTCCATCTACCCAAATTATGTATCTGATACCGATGGCCTTAATTCGATCAGCAACCACGGTAATAGCAAGAGTTTTACCCATGCCTTGTAATTTTAATGGTGCTACTCTGGGCTCAAACCAAGGATACAATGTATCTAAAAATTCTTGTTCTGGCATAACCAAAAACTTCCCTGTATTAGCAACATTATTGCTAATACAATTGATAAAATCAGGTTCAGTTTCATAGGAATTTCCATGCCTTCTTCCCATAATAACCAGCCTTTCTTCAGAGGACAGCTCTAGGTTGACAGTGTCTGATTTCTGCTCGTCAACAATAGACGATGTCGAGCAACCAGCAAGGATTGCAATAAACAATAGAGCCCATGCAGCAGTACTCAATAAAGTGTTATCTGGCATTATTTGAATCCATTTCTCGCTTAACCCAGTCACGGATTTTTGGAATGCCATTAAAGCCAATTACTATTTGTGTTCCTGCATCTCTTAAAGCTGAATTAGTGGCTTGGTGTAGGGCGCTTTCTATAGATTTAAGAAAACGAGTTTGCGTCCTACCGTATGAGCTAACTGACCATTCGGTGATGAGCGCGCTATTTGTGTCAAATATTTCTAGCTTATATTGTATCCATACTTCAAACACGTTAAGACTGGTCTCATCGGGCATAGATATCTGCAATTTTTCCACACGAGGTATGACTACAAGATCCATAGAGTTGGTTGTTATTTGGGGCTTCCCTTGAAGTCTTTGCATGCTAGTAAACATACTCTCAAAAATCTGAGAAAATAGCTCAGTCTGCGAGCTTCCCAGAGTGATGATAATTTTTTGGTCGTCTTTTTCTCTTGTGAATGAGTAATCAGTAAATGAGCTGCCTAGCACTAAACCGACATTATAGTCGAGGGGTTGGACTAAAACGGGAGGGTACTCTCCTGTTACCACGACGTGAGTTGAGCACCCTGTTAGTAGCAAATAAACAATAGTAGTTAAACCTAATAGAAATTTTTTGTTCAATACGATAGCCATTTATTTGAGCCCAGTAAGACCAACAAAGGTGCCGTTATTACGGTAACTTAGTGCACGCATTAGGGCAGAAAAACGTGTAGCTGTTGCGAAATTTCCTCCTTCTACCTGGAAGTGAACTGGAAAACCAATGGTATGTATTCGCACTAATGGATTAGCTCCATTATCGCGATTAGCTCTATCCGTAGCATCCAAGACTTGACCAATAGAATTTCCCGTAAAGTCATCCCCAAAAACATAAAGACTAATTTTTTTATTTGAGGAATAAAATTGTTGAATTGCTTTTTGGATACCCTCAACAGGGCTGGAGTTACTGAAAGGCGTCCAGGTGGCCAGTCGATTTAAGATAGCTTTTCTGCGCGCAGGTGTGTCGGGTATCCATTTTCGACTGAAGCTAGAAAACATGTAATCCCCCATATCGTTCATAACCTGA
>CAWUVO010000068.1:0-5303 GCA_963925965.1 uncultured Porticoccus sp.
CTCATTAGAGCGAGCCAACTCGCGACCCTCTATAATTTCCTCTTCGCCTTCTTTAGGAAGAAATGTGTTTACACCAATCAATGGCAAACTTCCGTCATGTTTTTTGTGTTCATAATCAAGACTTTCCTCTTGAATTTTGCCTCTCTGGTACATGGTGTCCATGGCACCTAACACGCCACCACGTTCAGATATTCTATCAAACTCAAGATAAACAGCCTCCTCCAGCAGGTCTGTTAGCTGATCAACCACAAAGGAGCCCTGCCATGGGTTTTCGCAAAAATTCAAACCGAACTCACGATTGATAATCAGCTGTATCGCCATAGCTCGACGCACTGACTCTGATGTTGGGGTAGTTATAGCCTCGTCATAAGCATTTGTATGTAAGCTATTTGTATTGTCAAATATTGCATATAACGCCTGCAGCGTTGTGCGGATATCATTAAAACTCATTTCTTGCGCATGCAGACTTCGTCCCGACGTTTGAATATGATATTTAAGCATTTGACTGCGAGGACTGGCGCCGTATCGCTCCTTCATAGCCCTTGCCCAGATGCGGCGAGCCACTCGACCCATCACAGCATACTCAGGGTCCATGCCATTAGAAAAAAAGAAACTGAAGTTGGAGACAAAGTCATCTATTTTCATTCCTCGCGCTAGGTAATACTCCACCAAAGTAAAACCGTTGGATAGTGTAAATGCTAATTGTGATATCGGATTCGCCCCAGCTTCAGCGATATGATACCCACTGACTGAGACACTATAATAATTATGGATCTTTTTTTTGACAAAATATTCCTGCACATCGCCCATTATTCGCATTGCAAAATTTGTTGAAAAAATACATGTATTTTGAGCTTGGTCTTCTTTCAGAATGTCAGCTTGAACAGTTCCACGAACTGAGGACAAGGTGTCCTTCTTTATTTGAGCATAAATTTTTTTGTCCACTAGCTTATCGCCTGTGATGCCTAGCATTGCTAAGCCCAATTTATTGTGACCGTCAGGCAGCTCTCCTTGGTACTGGGGTCGTTTTTTATTCTCAAAAAACTTATCTATCTTGCGTTCAGTTTGACTCCAAAGATCGTTCTTTTTAAGGTAAATTTCTACCTGTTGGTCGATTGCTGCATTCATAAAAAAAGCCAGAATCATCGGGGCTGGACCGTTAATCGTCATAGAAACTGAGGTTGTGGGTGAGCACAAATCAAAACCAGAATAAAGCTTCTTCATATCATCTAGTGTTGCAATTGAAACTCCAGAATTACCAATCTTTCCCCAAATATCTGGCCGCTTCTCTGGGTCAGCGCCATAAAGTGTCACAGAATCGAACGCAGTAGAAAGACGTGCAACAGGCAACCCTTCAGAAACGTAATGAAATCTACGGTTGGTTCTCTCTGGGGTTCCTTCCCCAGCAAACATTCTCGCAGGATCCTCTCCAGCACGACGATAAGGAAAAACTCCTGCCGTGTAGGGATAACTTCCTGGTAAATTTTCTGCTAGCAAAAAGTTTAATACCTCTCCCCAGTCTTGGTATTGTGGCGCCGCAACTTTTGGAATTTTAAGAAGACTTAAAGAATCTATAAAGTTGTCGCCTACAACATTTTTACCTCTGACAGAGTAAGAATATCTTTCTTTTTCTACACCAGCCTTTTTTTCTTGCCACTGCTGCAATAATCCTATTGATTCCTTAGACAGTTCAGATATTGCATCCTGGTATGCTAGACGCAAAGCAGACAGCGTCTTATCAGAAACTCGCTCTAGAAGTCCAGACTTGGAATATAACTCAAAAGGACTTGGCAATAGCTCATCCTGGAGCTTTGAGAGCATGCGGTAACTCTGGAAAGCTTCTGATGCAAGCTCGGCCTGATGCAAATTTCTAGAGCGAATTTGCCTGCCCTGCTCACTAATGTCTGCAAGATAACGGATTCTATTTTCAGGAATAAGTGCTACAGACTTAGAATTTTTAGGGAAGACCTTAGCTGCTGGTATCCAGACACTTGCATCCAGCTTCTTTTTGTCGGCCAGCAATCTACACAAACTGTAGAAAGCATAATTAAGTCCCGGATCATTAAACTGACTAGCAATGGTAGGGTAAACGGGTATCTCATCAAGTGGCAAATCAAAAGAATTATGATTTCTTTGCCACTGTTTGCGAATATCTCGCAATGCGTCCTCAGACCCACGTTTTTCAAATTTATTTAAGATAACTACATCAGCATAATCAATCATATCTATCTTTTCGAGCTGAGTAGCCGCACCGTAATCACTGGTCATGACATAAATTGATAAATCAACAATATCGATGATCTGGGAATCACTTTGCCCAATTCCCGCTGTTTCGACAAGCACCAAGTCATAACCTACCGATCTCAAATAAAGAGCGACGTCCCCAAGCACTTTATTGGTCGCCAAATGTTGTCTTCGTGTAGCCATTGACCGCATGTAAAAATTAGCGGAGGCAAGACTATTCATTCTGATTCGGTCGCCCAATAAGGCTCCTCCAGTTTTCCGCCGAGTGGGGTCTACAGCCAAAACTGCAATGCGGATGTCTGGTCTTTGCTGTAAAAATCTCTCTAACAACTCATCAACAACACTACTTTTCCCTGCGCCACCAGTGCCAGTAATACCGACCACCGGCGACTTATTTGAAGTCAGGCTCCATTTGATTTTAAGCTCTGCAAGAAAATCGTCAGGCATATTGCCATCCTCTATGGCTGATATAATTTGAGAGATCCTCATCTCATCATTGATATCTGACTGCAGGACAAAAGATTCTTTGTCTTCTGAAACTGAGATTTTAGGCTTGCCTGGTGATTCATTTTGAGCAAGGCTAAATAAATCATCCACCATTCCCACCAAGCCCATTTCCATGCCTTGCGCAGGATGATATATACGGCAAATTCCCGCTGACTCTAAAATTTCTATTTCTTGAAGAGTAATCGTACCACCTCCGCCTCCAAAAACTTTTATATGCTCAGCTCCATATTCTCTCAATAGCTCCAATAGATAAGAGAAATATTCCATATGGCCGCCTTGGTATGAGCTAATAGCAATAGCATCGGCATCCTCTTGAATGGCAGCACGAACAACCTCAGCAACACTCCGGTTATGTCCCAAATGAACTACCTCGGCACCTTTGGCTTGAATTAATCTCCGAATTACGTTGATAGCAGCATCATGTCCATCAAAAAGTGAGGCTGCTGTAACAAAACGCAATGGTCTTGAGCCTTCATCTGTTCTGTTCTCTCTTTTTGACTTCTCCATCACTTGCTTTCCTTGTCGTAAAAACGCTAAATTTATAATATTTATCTATTGTCTGATAATAAATCATTCCTGTCAGTTGCTTATTTCCGCTAAAATATAAGGCACCCCAATAACCAGATGTTTTGTAGGCATTATGTCTCAATATGTTTATACCATGAACCGCGTTGGCAAAATTGTTCCACCTAAGCGGGAAATACTAAAAGATATTTCACTATCATTTTTTCCAGGAGCTAAAATTGGCGTTCTTGGTCTCAATGGATCTGGGAAATCTACACTACTGAAAATTATGTCGGGTCTTGATACTGACATCCAAGGTGAAGCACGCCCAATGCCCAACATTAAAGTTGGTTATCTGCCACAAGAGCCATACCTAAACCCAGATAAAAATGTACGTGAAAATGTTGAGGATGGTGTCTGTGAGGCGATCAATGCGCTAAAAGAACTAAATCAATTATACCTAGATTATGCAGAACCAGGCGCAGATTTCGACAAGCTGGCTAAGCGCCAGGGTCAGCTAGAGAACATTATTGAGCACTGGGATGCTCATAACTTAGACCACTTATTAGGCATTGCAGCCGATGCTCTTAGATTGCCGCCATGGGATACAGATGTCACCAAACTCTCGGGGGGTGAAAAACGCCGAGTGGCTCTATGTCGCTTGTTGCTTTCAAAGCCTGACATGATTTTGCTAGATGAGCCTACAAACCACCTAGATGCTGAATCTGTTTATTGGCTAGAGAAATTTCTAGAAGAATTTTCAGGGACTGTGGTTGCTGTCACCCATGATCGATATTTTCTTGACAACGTTGCTGGCTGGATTTTGGAGCTTGATCGAGGTCATGGCATTCCTTACGAAGGGAACTACACCACTTGGCTGGAGACAAAAGAGCAGCGTCTTGATATGGAAAAGAAACAGGACGATGCTCGCCAAAGGACCATTAAAAACGAACTTGAATGGATACGACAAAATCCCAAAGGCCGCCATGCTAAAAGCAAGGCCCGTTTATCTCGTTTCGAAGAAATGAGCTCTCAGGATTTTCAAAGTCGCAATGAAACAAATGAAATTTATATCCCTCCTGGTCCTCGCTTAGGGGATAAAGTCATAGAATTTTCAGGAGTCAGTAAAAGTTTTGGTGACCAACTACTCTTAGATGGCCTATCTTTTAGTATTCCCAAGGGGGCTATTGTAGGAATTGTAGGAGGCAATGGCGCAGGAAAATCGACTCTTTTCAAAATGATTTCTGGTATAGAGAAGCCTGATAGCGGAGACATCATTATTGGAGATACAGTCAAGCTGGCGTTTGTTGACCAGAGCAGAGAAAATTTAAACGATAGTCAGAGTGTATGGGAAGCGATTTCGGACAATCAAGAAAATCTCAAGATTGGCGGTTACGAGATATCTTCGCGAGCATATGCTGGAAGGTTCAACTTTAAAGGTGGCGACCAGCAAAAAAGAGTTGGTGATCTCTCTGGAGGCGAAAGAGGTCGATTGCATTTGGCTCTTACTCTCAAACAAGGAGCAAATGTTTTGCTTTTAGATGAGCCTTCTAACGATTTGGATATTGAGACCCTGAGAGCGCTAGAGGAGGCTATTCAAAACTTCCCTGGCTGTGTGATGGTAATCTCACATGACCGCTGGTTCCTAGACAGGATTTCTACACATATTTTAGCTTACGAAGGAGACAGTGAAGTTGTCTTGTTTGAGGGAAGCTTTAGTGCATACCATGATGATTTTGTAGCCCGAAAAGGGCTTGACGCGCAACCTCAGCGCGTCAAATACAAACGACTAAAAAGTTAAAAAGAAAAAAGGTCGCCTTAATAGGCGGCCTTTGGACAAAAAAGATACTCTAATCTAGAGTATTAGTCACTGGTGTTATAAAGATGTAGGTGTAGCGGCTCTCCAGATTCTGGAGTCCAGTCAAAGCCTTCTGCATCGAGTGCTAACATTTTTTCTTCTGTCAACCAGCTATAGACCATATTTACGCGTTGTTGAATCACCCATTGGCCTAACTCTAGCTCACCTGTTACCGACTCTTCATCAGTAA
>CAWUVO010000069.1:0-3867 GCA_963925965.1 uncultured Porticoccus sp.
TGAGATGAGTCTTGTTGGCCCGAGGCCCTGCTTGACCAATCAGAATGAGCTGATTCAGGAGCGTGAGACACTCGGGGTCTACGACATCCGTCCTGGTATTACAGGTCTAGCGCAAATTCAAGGAATAGACATGTCCAACCCACAGCTGCTAGCGGAGGTTGATGCAAGGATGTTGACAACACTCAATCTGAAGAATTATTTTCGGTACATTTTTTTAACGCTTATGGGTAAGGGTTTGGGTGACAAAATAAATCTAAACTAAAGGCATGATAATCAAAATTTGATTAATATATGGCGGTGAGAGAGGGATTCGAACCCTCGGTACGTTACCGTACACACGCTTTCCAAGCGTGCGCCTTAAGCCACTCGGCCACCTCACCATAAAATAATTTTTTGCTTAGATAGTGCGCTACTGTAATCGCTGCACAGAAATATCTCTTGCCCTCTTGCACTGAAAAATCCAGACTTCATAGTGCAAATTAAGGCGGTCGAACTCTACACAACCGCTCCTTAAATAGCAATCGTCAAGGCCAAGATTGAAAATAATCTTCGGTGTTCATTTTGGGGGCCTTAGCTTCACAGCCAGGGGAAGTAGTCCCTAGGTACAAAAAACCAACGATTGTCTCGCTCCCTGTTAAGCCTAATTCGGCAGAAAATTTACTATCATAAGCTAAATCACCAGTACGCCAAACAGCTCCTATTCCCTGCGCATAAGCCGCCGTCAGCATATTTTGTGCTGCTGCTCCAGCTGAAATAATTTGCTCTATTCGCGGGATTCTAGGGTGATCTTTAATGCATGCAATCACAACTACAATAGTTGGGGCTCTCATGGCCTTATTAGCAATCAGTTCACATTTTTTTTCTGATAAATTGTCTATTTTTTGCTTTTCAGCCGCAATAAACAATTCACCTAATTTTTTTCGACCATCTCCCTCGATCATCAAAAATCTCCACGGACGCAAACGTCCATGATCAGCCGCCCTAAGTGCTGATTTTTGTATATTTTCAAGAACTTGAATCGTGGGGCCAGGTGCAACCAGTCTTGCGCTAGACGCCCTATTCTGCAAAGCAACTAATGCATCCATTTTTCACCTATATAAAAAAATAAGTATTTCTCATTATAGCAGGTCGCCTGCCTGAAAAATAAGTAGCCTCTCTGTTCACTGACAAGGCATACGAATTAATGGTGGATGTATTTTTTTCGAACTACGATAAGGGTTAATATCTAAACCGCCTCGACGAGAGTATCTAGCATAAACCTCCAATTCTACAGGTCGACAACGGGCATATACCTCCGAATATATACGCTCAACACATTGCTCATGAAAGTCTTGATGGTGGCGGTAAGAAATAATGTATTTGAGGGCGCCCGCAGCATTAATCGGATGCCCCGTATATCTAATCATAATGCTGGCCCAATCAGGCTGATTAGTGACGGGGCAGTTGGTCTTCAGCAGATGACTATAGAGTGTTTCTGTAACTATCTCGCCGTTTTCCTCTGTAAATAGCAACGAAGGATCTAGGCTGTAAGAATCAATAACAACATCTAGATTATCCAGCAATATGCCTGAGAATGAAGGGAGTCCTCGAATATGAAAATCATCCAAGCTGTATATATGGACATCTACCGGGCCCTCTACGCAGCTTTCGATATCTTTTTTCATTAACGCTGAAATACCATCACTGGACTCACACTTCGTTTGGTTCAAGGAGTTCAGGTATAATTTTAAAGACTTGGATTCCACTATATTCTTTGTTTTACACGATACAGTGATCTCAGCGATAGCAAACTTAGGCTTACCTTTTAAATCCAACCAAGAAACTTCGTAGGCTGTCCAAATGTCCACCCCATGAAAGGGGTAATTATCATCAATTTTGATTGCCTGTCGCCCATTTTTCCTGAGAATAGGACACAATAAACCTGAATCATAATCTGACGGATACGGAGTGTTAGCGCCTAAAATAAAATTATTCTCAATGACCATGAGCACCTATTTTGTTATATCAACTTACGTCCTGAGACGTTTTCCTTGATTGAGCAGGTATGAAGCATAGCAAAACAAAAAAATACAAAGAGTGGCCACCATAAAAAATGCCCAGCCTATACTAATATCAGATACTCCCAAAAGGCCATATCTGAATGCATTAACCATATAAAGAATAGGGTTTATCATTGAAATATCATGCCAAAATTTAGGCAACATCTCCATGGAGTAAAACACCCCACCTAAATATGTAAGTGGTGTCAAAACAAAGACTGGAATGATGGATATATCATCAAAACTATTTGCATAAATAGCGTTAATAAAGCCAGTCAGCGAAAATAGTACTGATGTAAAAAAAACAATAGTAATAGTAATAGTAATGTTATGGACTTGAAGATCAGTAAAGAATAGCGACAAGCATGTCACGATAGATCCTACAGCCAACCCCCGAATCACACCCCCAATTACATATCCAGACAAAAAAACATAACTTGGGACAGGGGAAACTAAAACCTCTTCAATAGACCTCTGAAATTTGGCGCCAAAAAAAGATGAGACAACATTACCATATGAATTGGTGATAACGGACATCATGATTAACCCGGGAACGACAAATTCAATATAAGAAAATCCTGCCATGCGTCCAATACGAGGACCGATCAAAGTGCCAAAGATTACAAAATATAAAGCAATAGTGATTGCCGGGGGTAATAATGTCTGCGGCCAGATACGAGTAAATCTTCTAATCTCTTTTACCAAAATGGTAACAAAAGCTATCCACTGCTCTCTAAAATTCATCTAGATGCCTCTTCAGCTTTTTCTTCGTGGGGCTGGACAAGCGAAATAAACAATTCTTCTAATCTATTAGTCTTGTTTTTCATGCTCAGAATCTGAATATCTTGAGCGGTCAGGTTCGCAAATAGCGCATTCAGGGACTGATGCTTTTCAATCTCGACTTCAAAGCTATTGGAATTAATCAGATGCCCTTTATAGCCGTCCATTCTCGGTAATTCAATTAATTTTTCATGTGTATCAAAAATAAAGAACTCCGTGTTGAGCTGTCGTAACAACTCACGCATTGAAGTATTCTGAATAATTTTTCCACGATCAATAATTGCGACATTTCGACACAAACTTTCAGCTTCTTCCAGGTAATGAGTAGTTAGGATTATTGTTGTCCCGCCCTCGTTGATTTTCCTAAGAAACTCCCACATAGATCGTCTTAACTCTATATCGACACCAGCTGTAGGCTCATCCAGAATAAGTAATTTTGGCTCATGGATAAGAGCTCTTGCTATCATAAGTCGCCTTTTCATTCCTCCTGAAAGCATTCGCGGGGTCTGGTCACGTTTGTCCCACAAACCTAAAAGTTTTAGATATTTTTCTGCTCTTTTTTCAGACAATTTTCCCGGAAGGCCAAAATATCCACCCTGAGTCCTGACGATATCAAAAATCTTTTCAAACTGGTTAAAATTAAACTCTTGCGGAACAACCCCAATATTTTTTTTAACTAATGAGAAATCATCGTCTATATTTGCCTCAAATACGCTAACCTTGCCAGAAGTTTTTTTAACTAAAGAGCAAATAATACCTAAAATTGTTGATTTTCCAGCTCCATTTGGCCCCAAAAGTGCAAAAAAATCCCCTTGCTGAACCTCAATATCAACGCCTCTTAATGCCTGGAATCCATTACTGTACTCCTTGTTTAGGCTTGTAATGCATAGAGCTAATTTATTCATAGATTGATATTCTACCTTTAACTGCGACTTGAGGTTTAATCATAAATGGTTGTCTGCATAAAAAATTTAACGGTCTAAGAGCGCACCTTAAGTATTTAATTAAAAAGATCAGCCTAGTATGCGCAAAAAAAGAATAGACATTA
>CAWUVO010000070.1:0-5438 GCA_963925965.1 uncultured Porticoccus sp.
TGTGGCAGATTACCTCGATGCCCTTAGTTGGATTAAATCTATAGGGGGTGTTCAAGCATCTATTTCCAGGTCAGAGAATAACCTTGGTATTATTAAGCAATTTGTTGCACATAACGACTGGATTAGTTTTTTAGCCGAAGATCCTGAAACTTTATCAAATACTAGTATTTGTTTGACCCTTGATTTAGAAGCTGACAAAGTAAAACAGGTGGTAAAATTACTAGAGCAGGAGGGAGTTGCTTACGATATAGGCGCTTATCGTGACGCACCGGCTGGATTACGTATTTGGGGTGGAGCCACTATAGAATCTTCAGACCTTGAGACACTTATGCCTTGGCTTAAATGGGCGTATCATAAGGTTGCATAATAACCCCTTAATCATCACCGACACAGAGTAAAAGACATGTACAAGGTTCGCACTTATAACAAACTTTCAGCCAAAGGATTAGATCGCTTTAATTCTGAAAATTATGATGTTTCTAGTGACATTGCTGACCCAGATGCTTTTATGCTTAGAAGCCAGAAGCTGCATGATGAAGAGATACCTACGAGCGTTAAAGCTGTAGCTCGGGCTGGCGCCGGTGTAAATAATATCCCAATTGAAAAATTTACCGAGAAAGGGATCGTTGTGTTTAACACTCCTGGTGCTAACGCCAACGCGGTAAAAGAACTTATTGCCTCTGCATTATTTATTTCATCAAGAGATATTTTTGGAGGAATGAATTATGTACAAGGTCTGACAGACATCAAGGATGCCGGCGAGATGTCTAAATTGCTTGAGAAGCAAAAAAGTCAATTTGCAGGTTCTGAGGTTATGGGCAAAACTCTAGGTGTAATTGGACTTGGTGCCATTGGCTCCATGGTGGCCAATATGGCTCTAGAGTTAGGTATGAATGTTGTTGGCTTTGATCCCGCAATGTCTGTTGAAGCGGCTTGGCGTTTATCTCACAAAGTAGAAAAAATGGATAATTTGCAGAGTTTGCTGGCTAAAGCAGATTTCATTACGTTGCATGTGCCAGCACTAGATGTGACGAAGCATTTAATTAATGCTGAGACGCTAACTTTTATGAAGGCGTCAGCAGTTCTGCTTAATTTTGCTCGTGAAGAGGTAGTTGACTCCAGCGCCGTACGACATGCATTAGACCATAAAAATTTGAGTAAATATGTTACAGACTTCCCTACACCTGAGTTGCTAGGGCGCAAGGATGTCATATTGATGCCTCATATTGGTGCTAGCACAGAAGAGGCTGAAGAAAACTGCGCCATTATGGCTGCAGATCAGCTGATGGATTACCTAGAACAAGGAAATATTCGTAATTCAGTCAACTTCCCGGCAACAAAAATGCCTAAAAATAGCGGATATAGAATTACATTTTGTAATAAAAATGTACCTAAAATTCTAGGTAGCGTACTTTCTTTGCTAGCTGACTG
Organism: uncultured Porticoccus sp.; assembly: GCA_963925965.1. Lineage (GTDB taxonomy): Bacteria > Pseudomonadota > Gammaproteobacteria > Pseudomonadales > Porticoccaceae > Porticoccus. The sequence goes on from CAWUVO010000070.1 coordinate 1,432, forward strand.
CAGTCTCAATGTGATTGATATGGTTAATAAAAGCAGGAACGATGTGGCTTATAATATTATAGATGTTGAGTCAGAGCCAACACAGGAGCTACTGAATAAAATCTCTAATGTGGAGGGAATTTTTAGTGTACGCTTAGTCTGAGAAACCTACTTTTCATCCATGTTGGGTAAAGATAGCTGTACGCCCTGGAGAGTCTAAATGTCGATTGAAGGTACTCGTCGAGAATATCAATACGATTCTTTGACCAAGGAATCTTTGAAAGGGTGTCCTATAGATCAATTCTCTTATTGGATGGATCAGGCGTTAGATTCACAACTATCTGACCCTACTGCAATGTCGCTGGCAACGGTCGATCCTACTGGAAAATCATGGCAGCGCACGGTTCTGCTGAAAGGTTTCGACAAACAAGGCTTTATATTTTATACAAACTTTGAGAGCCGTAAAGCTCTTGAGATGGATGGTAATCCAAATGTCAGCCTTCTATTTCCTTGGTTTGCTCTTGACCGTCAAGTCATTGTGGGCGGAAAAGTAGAAAAAATATCTGAAAATGAGTCACTTGTTTATTTTAGAAAGCGCCCTAGAGCTAGCCAGCTAGGAGCATGGGCCTCAAAGCAAAGTAGTAAATTATTTTCTCGGAAGGCTCTCGAGGACGAATATAGCTGCATAGAAAAGAAGTATACCGACATGGAGGTACCCTTCCCTGATTTTTGGGGCGGCTATAGAGTAGTTCCTGCTGAAATTGAATTTTGGCAAGGAGGTGAATTGCGCCTTCACGACCGATTCCAGTACTTACTGAGCGATAAGGGATGGATAATTTCTCGGCTCTCTCCCTAAAATTTCAAACTAAAATAACGGACCTAAAATTCCTATTTTCGCTTCATGGAAAGGAAGAACTTATCATTGGTCTCAGAGCCTTTTAACTTGTCGATCAGAAACTCGATAGCATCTGAATCTTCCATGCTATGCAATAATTTTCGAAGAATCCAAACTTTTTGTAGGTCGTCTTCAATCATGAGCAAGTCCTCACGACGTGTGCCGGATCTGCGAATATTTATTGCAGGATAGACTCGTTTTTCAGATACTTTTCGGTCAAGATGGAGCTCAAGGTTGCCTGTTCCCTTAAACTCTTCGTAGATCACCTCATCCATCTTTGACCCAGTTTCGACTAACGCAGTAGCTATGATCGTCAAACTCCCGCCTTGTTCGATATTTCTTGCTGCGCCAAAAAATCGTTTTGGACGCTCTAGGGCATGAGCATCAACACCGCCGGTTAGAACTTTTCCAGAAGAAGGCTGGACGGTATTATATGCTCTAGCAAGACGTGTAATAGAATCAAGTAGGATTACAACGTCTTTCTTGTGCTCTACTAGTCTTTTTGCTTTTTCTATTACCATCTCAGCTACTTGGACATGGCGAGAAGGTGGCTCATCAAAGGTTGAAGCAACCACTTCTCCTCGAACCGTCCGTTGCATTTCTGTAACTTCTTCCGGCCTTTCATCGATAAGCAACACAATGATATGACATTCTGGATTATTACGAATAATGGCCTGTGCTGTGTGCTGCATCATTATGGTTTTGCCTACTTTAGGCGGCGCCACAATGAGGCCTCGTTGACCCTTACCAATTGGTGAGACCAGATCAATAATACGACCAGTAAGATCTTCTGTAGATCCATTGCCTGATTCTAAAACCAAACGCTCATCCGGAAACAAGGGGGTGAGGTTTTCAAATAAAATCTTATTCCGAGCATCTTCAGGCTTATCAAAATTAATTTCATCTAGTTTCAGCATGGCGAAATATCGTTCGCCTTCTTTGGGAGGTCTGATCTTTCCAGCAATAGAATCACCGGTCCTTAGATTAAATCGACGGATCTGGCTTGGCGACACGTAAATATCGTCTGGCCCTGCTAGGTATGAGGCATCTGATGATCTTAAAAAACCGAATCCATCAGGTAGAATTTCTAGGACACCCTCGCCATAAATATCTTCGCCGCTTTTTGCATGGCGCTTGAGGATACTAAAAATCACATCCTGTTTTCTTGAGCGAGCTAGGTTATCAAGTCCATTTTCTGAAGCAATTCTTATAAGTTCATCAATGGGTTTAGTTTTAAGTTCTGTTAGATTCATAAATAAAAGGATACAGGGTTATTGAAATTTGAATAGGATATTGGTCAGAAGCCACTGCTCTGCCCGACGAAAATAAGGTTAGTTAAAATATAGTGGTTGTCTCAATCTTGGGGTTTTTATGCTGCGGTAGATTAGAATTATAGGCTTGATAATATTAAATCGCAATACATTAACGTAGGATAAAATTTGTTGTCCGCGAGCTTAGTTATAAGCTGCCTTCGATGAATTCAACTAACTGAACCCTCGATAGTGCGCCTACTTTTGTTGCTTCTATATTTCCATCTTTAAACATTAGTAATGTTGGGATACCGCGAATATTAAATTTGCTTGGCGTAATAGAATTATCATCTACATCCATTTTGCAGATCTTGATTCGGCCAGCATATTCAGCAGCTAGTTCATCTAGCATTGGTGCAATCATTTTACATGGTCCGCACCAGGCAGCCCAAAAGTCTAACAATACAGGAACCTCAGCATTTAAAACGTCTTCTTCAAAGCTGGCATCAGTAACGTGAACGATATCGTTCATATTTAGCAATCTCCATATAGTCGGTGTAGATTAAATATCAAAATATATATACAACAGTACAATACAGCAATGATAACACTCGTCTTGGGTAGCAAACAAACATCAATTGCCTGCTTCTTATGATTATTTAGCACAAACAATAAGACTGTAAAAAATAATTATGCAATATGAGCTGATTTTAGATAAAAAAATGAACATGGATTAACTTTAGCTGCGATTGATCTCGGGTCTAACAGTTTTTATATGTTAGTTGCTCGAGCCAATCATAGCGAAATAAAGCCAATCGAAGGCTTTGCTGAAAAGGGTTCAGCTCGTATTAGATACAGAGTACAACCAGCCGACCCATAGGATTGTTAGTTCGCGGCCACAGACAAAAATCCCCTTTGGGGGAATTTAAGAATTTTAGTAGTTTGCACTCACTTTGATTAAGGGGTCTAATTATCCTAATTAGGTTAGCTGTATTATTTAAATACATACTTCCAACCGAAGGCGATCCGCCCTTTATGCCATTAGCAGAAAAACAAGGAATAACCTTCTATTTTGCTCAAGACTGATTGGCTGAAAATTATTTAATTGCAGCAGTACTGGAGATCGAACAACAATACTTAATAGATGCAGCATTTTATGCTTAACCTTGTGAAAGTTTAGTCAGACACTAAAGCTTTATTTTTCGAAGAATGCCTCAAGTGTAGAATTTAAAAACATATGACCTTTTCTGGTGGCGCAAATTTTTTCGTGTGAGTTTTTTATTAGTTTTTGTTCTTTTAGTTTTCTTAAAACAGGCTCTATTTGATTGATAGATAGCCCTGTTCGATCTTCATAAGTCCGAATATCAACACCTTGATTAAGACGCAGTGCATTCATCATAAACTCTAAAGACATTTCTTTTATATCAATATCTTTGGAGGCAGACACATAGGATGCTTTTCTGCTTAAATAATCTTCTGGCGACCTAGTTTTTTGTATTCGCATAACCCTGTTTTCTTTTGGTAAAGAGATTTTCCCATGTGCACCAGCGCCAATTGCGAGGTAGTCGCCGAACTCCCAGTAGTTCATATTGTGTATAGATTTTTTATTGTTCTTGCAATAAGCAGATACTTCATATTGTTCGTAGCCAGCATCTAATAATAGCTGCCCCCCTTTATTTTGAATAGACTCAAGAATGATATCTGTTGGTAATGTAGGCGGCTTATTAAAAAATACAGTGTTGGGCTCAATAGTAAGTTGGTACCAAGAAATGTGAGCGGGCTCCAACTTAATGGCACAAATTAAATCATTAATCGCCTCAGCTGTATTCTGGCCTGACAATCCATGCATTAGATCGAGATTTATGTTGTCAAAACCAGCAATT
>CAWUVO010000071.1:0-4300 GCA_963925965.1 uncultured Porticoccus sp.
GGGCTGTGTTGCCTTTTTCTACAGGTGTTATAGGAGAATACTTGCCAGTACAAAAAATTTTTTTCAGCCCTGCCTTTAGCGTATACATCACTTTCTTAAACCAGCTGGGATGAAGCCGCAAGATCTATCCTGACAACAGATACTCGTCCTAAAGGTGCAAGCGCCCAGTTAGACTTTGCTGGAAAAAAAATTACAATTACAGGTATCACAAAAGGCTCAGGAATGATAAGGCCTGATATGGCTACTATGCTGGCTTATGTTGCTACCGATGCAGTGATAGAGCAAGAGCTACTAAAGAATATACTTGCTAACATGACCGAGTATTCATTTAACCGAATTACCGTCGATGGCGACATGTCGACAAATGATTGTGCTATTTTGGTGGCAACTGGAGCTTCTGGTGTTGATGTATCCAAATTACCCGCCAATGATATGGATCAGTTTTTGGCGTGCTTGAAAGAACTATTTGTTTCTTTGGCTCAGCAAGTTATTCAGGATGGAGAAGGCGCCACTAAGTTTGTGACAATAAAGGTATCTGCAGGTAAAGATAAGTCTGAGTGCCTGAAAGTGGCATATGCTGTAGCTGAATCTCCGTTGGTAAAAACTGCTTTATTTGCTTCAGATCCCAACTGGGGGAGAATTCTTGCAGCAATAGGATACTCAGGCCTTCCTAATTTGAATGTTGATGGCATAGAGGTTTATCTAGATGACATTCTTATAGCTGAAAAGGGTGGAAGAGCTCAGAGTTACCTGGAATCTCTTGGTCAAGAAATCATGTCTAAAGATGTGTTGTGTATAAATATTGTTCTGAATCGCGGCTATGCTGTGGAAGAAATCTATACGACTGATTTATCTTATGATTATATTAAAATCAATGCAGAATATCGTAGCTAATGCTTAAAATTCATGTGGTTGCAGCAGTGATTTTGGCCAAGAATAAACAAGTACTTATTGCCAGAAGATCTAAGAATAAACCTCAGGGGGGTTTCTGGGAGTTTCCTGGCGGCAAGATAGAAAAAGACGAGACAGCGATTGAGGCTTTATCTCGGGAACTAAAAGAGGAGTTGGCTATTTCTGTTCTTGAGATGAAATCTTTCATTAAACTTGAGCATGAATATCCAGAGGGCTCTATTATTTTAGATGTATGGATGGTGGAAAAATTTACCGGCAATGCTAGAGGAAACGAAGGACAGACTATTGCTTGGGTTTCTGTTGATCAGTTGAATCAGTATGAGTTTCTTGAGGCAAACAGGCTGGTTGTGGATAAACTCCAAACATTGTTACCCTACTAGTGGTGGGTTGCATCATCCCTGTCAATTATATTTAGCTCTTCAAGCCCTTGCGTAGTCCGACTTCCTGGAATACTAAAACCTTCCGAAGCCCATTCGCCAAGATCGATTTGTTTGCAACGCATTGAGCAAAAAGGCCTATAGGGCGACTCTTCATCCCAAATAACTTTAATTTTGCATGTAGGGCAGTCGACGCAAGTAATTTTTTTATTCAGCATTTTTTTGTGTTGCCAGGGTTAAATAAAGCTCGTGGAGTCTGTCTATTTTTATTTTTAGTGCCTTAATGTCGCTAGTATTGTCAATAATGTCATTAGCAAACCTCAGTCTTTCTGAGCGCTGCATTTGAGAGTTGATGATTGACTGCACAGTATTTTGTTTGCCGCCATCACGTTTTGAAGTACGCTGAACTTGCAGGCTTTCCGGTACATCTATGACTAGAATTCTATCTGCTAGCTTGTGTTGACTTGTCTCCACCAATAGCGGTGATTCGAGCACTGTGTATGCGCTAGCAGACAGTGCGAGAAGATTGATGATCTCTTTCCGAATGGGTGGATGCAAAAGAGCCTCTAACCAAGCCCTTTTTTCTGGAGCCTCAAATATTTCTTTACGTATAAATGCTCGGTCTAGGCTGTAATCCAAAAGTAGACTTTTTTTACCAAAATAGTCGGCGATTTTTATATGGAATATAGAACCTTTCTTTACTATATCTCGTGCCACAATATCTGCATTCACTACCTCTATACCCAACTGTTTGAAGTAATTTCCTGCGGTACTTTTGCCGCTGCCAATGCCTCCTGTGAGCCCAACCAAAAAACTCATTATATTAATCTCATAGAAAAATCTACAGCTTGACAGTGTTTAGTTAAACTTCCAGATGAAAGGTAGTCTATGCCAGGCATAGCTTTTTGGGTAATATTCCTTGTATCTATGTTCCCCGAGACTTCCAGTTTTATTTTTCCTGCATTCATTGCAATTGCTTGCTTGATCATACTAGGATCAAAATTATCTAGCATTGCTATATCTACGTTTTCTGCTAAGGCTTCTTGAAGTTCTGAAATAGTTTCCACCTCCACCTCTATTGGCCTTTCCGGAGAAATCTCTCTAGCTTTTAGAACAGCATATTTTATGCCGCCGCAGGCAGCTATATGATTTTCCTTGATCAAAAAAGCGTCATATAACCCTATACGATGATTTTGACAACCGCCAACAACCACAGCGTATTTTTGTGCTAGCCTCAAACCAGGTATTGTTTTTCGAGTATCAAGAATCGTTACACCAATCCCTGATGTTAGTTTGGCATACTCTCGAGCAATGGTGGCTGTGCCTGATAAGGTTTGGAGAAAATTAAGAGCCGCTCTTTCTCCTGTTAATAGACTGCGAGCAGAGCCTTTGAGCCTGCATACAATTTGTTCTGGTTCCAGCGACCCCCCATCTTCAACAAGCCACTCTATTTTTATATGAGAATCTAACTGGCGGAATACTTCGTTGAACCATGCTTGACCACAAAGAACTGCAGGCTCTCTAGTAACAACGAAGGCATCAGACATAGTGCTACTTGGAATTAGCTGGGCCGTAATATCGCCGTCACCAATATCTTCAGCTAAGGATCTAGCAACACTAACTTTGATGTCTTCTGTGAGCTTTTTGTTATGGAGCATATCAAAAATATCCCATCTATCTTTATAGGTAGTATATCAGCACAATTGCTGTGTTAAAGACCCCATAGGATTCATATGAGCAATATGATGGAGCATGTTTTTGTATTATTTTTTTGTTTAATGCAAAATTTCATGTATGTTTTTTTAATAAAGTCTTTTATTGTTAATCACTTAGTATGTAGATAGTGCATTTTAAAACCTCAAGATTAATTAATTTCTGGATAACTACTAATGATCAATTCTAATGGCTGGCATACTGAAGCCCGACCTGAACCATCCCCAAATTGCAGTGATCGCCCCAATGGAGCAAAAATTTCTCTTTTGGTTATCCATAATATTAGCTTGCCGCCAGATCAGTTTGATAGTAATTATGTCTGTGATTTTTTTTTAAACAGTTTGGACGTGAGTGTAGATCCATACTTTAAAGAAATTTATAATCTGCATGTTTCCCCCCACCTGCTGATTGGTCGTAAGGGTGAATTGATACAATTTGTAGGATTTAATGACAGCGCATGGCATGCCGGAAAGTCATTTTTTGAAGGTGCTGAGAACTGCAATGACTTTTCCATTGGAATCGAACTGATTGGCGCTGATAATACTCCTTACACTGATATGCAATACCAAATTCTTGCTGGTGTTACTAGAGATGTGATGACATGCTACCCTTTGGTGACACAAGACCGTATCGTCGGACATTCTGATATAGCGCCTGAACGTAAAACCGATCCAGGCCCTTCTTTTGACTGGAAACGCTATTTTTCAGCTCTTAATTTTTAAGTTTTATGTAGAAATAAGCTTAGTATTTTGCGCAGGCTAGTCTTGATCCCAGCGAAACAAAATCCCTGCAAGTGCTATAAATATGATTGTCATCAAGCCCAAGATAGCTAGTTGCGGACCGACGTCATAAAAACTTGCACCTTCTAGCATGACATTTCTGGATGCTTGCACTAAATGTGTCAGTGGGAGGATTTGCGAGAAGTCTTGCAACCATTGAGGGGCGCCGTCAAGAGAAAACCATAATTCTGAAAGAAGCAGCATGGGAAAACTAATAAGGTTAAGCATGCCATTTGCTAAGTCCTCACTAGACGTTCGGGTAGCCATAAGTAGTGACATACTTATAATGGCTAGATTGCCAGTCACGACTATGCTGAGCAGCAGCAAGTAGCTACCTATCATCATGAAATCAATAAATAAGTCGCAAGAAATAAACACAATCGTGGTTACTGCAAGCATGACAAATAACCTAGATAATGCTTGCGAGGCTAGGAATTTCCATGCACTTAAAGGGGTAGCCTGCAGCCTCTTAAGGACTCCATTTTTACGATAACGGACAATGACATAGCCAATTCCCCA
>CAWUVO010000072.1:0-7333 GCA_963925965.1 uncultured Porticoccus sp.
CTATTATACGTGATTATAAAAGTACGAATCAATTTTTACTGCGTATTAAATCGTACTTTTTATTACCGTTAAATGTAGAAATTTTACCCTATGTATTTAGTGAGAAAGTTATTTCATAAATAAAAAAATATACCAAAAAAATTATTTGTTAGGCACCATTCGCCATGAAATCCCAGCCATCTCCTCTAAGCACCTGATCACCTGACAACTATAACCAAATTCATTATCATACCAGCAGTACAGAACAACACTATTTCCATTAACAATTGTTGCTCCGGCATCATAAATGCAGGCATGACGAGAACCAACAAAGTCAGACGACACAGCCTCTGAAGACACAGTGTAATCAATTTGGTTTTGCAGGGCTGAATGCAGAGACATCTTGCGCACATAAGCGTTTATCTCTTCAAGGCTTGTTTCTCGATCAAGCTGTAAATTAAGGATGGCCATGGAGACATTAGGCGTAGGCACCCTAATAGCATTGCCTGTAAGTTTACCTTTAAGCCCAGGAAGAGTCTTAGCAACAGCTTCTGCAGCACCAGTTTCAGTCAGAACCATATTTAGTGCTGCACTGCGGCCACGCCTAGATCCTTTATGGTAATTATCAATTAAATTTTGGTCATTGGTGTATGAGTGGACCGTTTCAACGTGACCCCTTGTGATTCAAAACTCATCCTGCAGGGCCTTCAAAATTGGAACAATGGCATTAGTCGTACAAGAGGCTGCTGATATAATTTTTGATTTCTGTGTGATTTCATTATGGTTGATGCCATAAACAATATTTGGAATCGATCCTTTTCCGGGGGCGGTAAGTATAACCTTGGCGACCCCTGGGCACTGTAAATGCTGACTTAAGCCATCTTCATCACGCCAGGCTCCCGTATTGTCTATTAGTATGGCGTTATCTATACCAAATTTTTTATAGTCTACGTCCCTAGGTGAATTTGCATAAATAACTTGGATAGAGTTTCCGTTACACACTAAAATATTTTCATCCTCTAAAACTCGGATAGTCCCCTCAAACGCACCATGGACAGAATCACGACGGAGTAAACTTGCCCTTTTGCACAGATCATTTTCACTGGAGCCTTTGCGAACCACAATAGCCCGCAATCGAAGCATGTCTCCACTACCAGTTTTTTCTATAAGCAGGCGAGCCAAGAGGCGGCCAATACGTCCGAAGCCATAAAGAACAACATCTTGTGGTTCAGGAATTGGTTTACTCATATCCCCAAGATCATCACCAACTTCATTCTGCAGAAAATCTAACAACTCAAGTCCTTCTGTGGACTCTTGGTATTTGACGGCTAGCTTACCTAGGTCGATATGGGCTGGCCCCAGATTCATTTTTGATAATGCTACAATTAAGGGGAATGTTTCATATTCTGATAGTTCATTTTTTTCAATTTGACGCACAAAGCGATGTGCTTTCATGAGCCCTATCACAGAACGATTAAACATGCTCTTGCCATACATATACAAAGAAATGTTCTTTTCTCGGTATAGCCTGCCAACCAAGGGAATCATTGCCTCAGAAAGCGCTTCACGCTCCTTCCAGTCTGCAAAGAAGTCTGCGGGTATAGGACGAATATCTTCTATCACTAGGTCAAGCCTCTTACTTTAAGTATGAAAATATAAACATATGCGCTTTACAAGGCACACTATTATCAAGGGTCAGCCTCTTGAGAGCAACCCAGTTAAACGGAAAAAATAGGTGAAAAAGGCAGCTCATCAGCTAAAAAATTATACGCTAGAACGGGAAAAATACTTTAGCTGCTACATTTTGAACAACAGTTTTGATCATTCGATCATTTTTTCCAGCCATAATTTTCGCCAACATGTCCTGTGTTGCTATCATTTTTCCGAATAATCGTTCATAACTTAGATTATCTACCTCTCCATCTCTACTATTTGTTAAAATTAAGGGTTCTTTTGAGCTATTTTTAAAAGTAGTAATGCGCCAAAGTGCAGTTTCTAGGTTGCGAGCGCTCAAGTAAAGATCCTGTTCTTTTAGCTTGGTGTACATAAAAAATTCGTGTTGGTAGCCATAAGATCTTCTTATCATGTCAGTTAACCCAGCCATAAAAACAAAAACTCTGTCTCCTTGATAGTCAGCATCAAGCGAGAACTCCATCGCTTCTATGCCATTTTGTGGTATGCCCGGTATATCCAACCTTCCCGGTAGTTCAAAGATTTTCTTCAGTCTATCCTCCGCTGTGTAAGTCTTTCTGTTAGATCCATACTTAACACGAAGATATTTAGGATTTCTTTTATAAAGTTTGATTGTAAGCTCTCTAAGTAACGACTCAATCTCCAGATAATGGTGATCAGCAACTTCGTCTACATCTGATTTGATCACATTTTTCAAATTAAAATTTTGGACGGAGCACCCGCCGAGTATTATCAAAAAGAGAAGCGCGCATGAAGCAACTGTTAAGTGAATAAACTTGTGCAATTTAAACCCCAAAAAAATTAATTAAAGCGAATATCTACAAAAATTCTATTGAACAACAATGGATCATATCAATATACGATAACCATCGCTAAAATAACCATCAAAAGATCTTGCAACAATTACAGGAATCTCTTTGTCGGAGACATGTATCACAAATATCAATCCAACCAATCTAAAGCGCCAAACATGCTATGTCTATTTTAACTCTTCCATTACCTAATTTGCCTGGCGACAGACGCTTCTGGAGAGGGGCTTTTGGTTCAGGGCTGTCACTCAGTGTTGCTGAAATTTCTCAGCAGCACCAAAGCTTAATTCTAGTTGTTGCTGCATCCGCTAGGTCCGCCGCACAGATAAAGACTGAAATCGCTTTTTTCTTAGGGGATGACACGAAAGTATTTCATTTTCCTGACTGGGAGACGTTGCCATATGACCAATTCTCTCCCCACCAAGACATTACCTCTCAACGGCTAAAAACATTATGCAGCTTACCTCAAGCACGTTGCGGCGTTGTAGTTGTGCCAGTAACGACTATGATGCATCGAATACCGCCTGTAGGTTTCATGGATGGTCGCTCCTTTGACTATAGTGTGGGAGATCATCTAGATCCTCAAGACCTGCGAAATAAACTACAGTATAGCGGGTACCGGCTTACAGAAACGGTTATTGAGCATGGAGAGTACAACATCCGTGGATCTATTATAGACATCTACCCGATGGGAGCCTCATTACCTTTTCGTATCGATCTTTTTGACAATGAAATTGAAAGTTTGAGGACTTTTGACCCAGATAGCCAGCTTACTCTAGAAAAAATCAATCGCCTTTTTCTGCTTCCTGCCAAAGAAATTCCTTTGGATAAAAAATCTATACAGTTATTTAAAAACAAGTGGCTTGAACGATTTGATGTCGACCATCAAAAATGCTCTGTATACTTGGATATAGACAAAGGGATAACACCACAAGGGATTGAATACTATCTCCCGTTATTTTTTGAAGAATGTGCAACTCTATTCAACTACCTCCCAAAAGACTGCCTTGTTGTTACTGAAAGTGATGTGGAGTCTGGTGCAGAAAACTTCTGGAAAAGTGCAAAAGATCGTTATGAGGAGTGCAATATTGATAGCGCGCATCCCCTCCTTTCTCCAAGTGAGATTTTTCTCCCAGTTAATGAGTTTTTTGGTGCCCTAAAAAAATATCCACGCATTGAAGTATCCGAGCTAGCAGCTAACGCAAGTGAATCCATTAATAGCTTCACTTTAAATTTTCAACCCATGCCTCATATCGCCGTTAATAATAAAGCAGCAGATCCTCTGGAGCATCTTAATAAATTTTTAAGCTCTTCGGCTAGGCGTGTTTTGTTTTGTGCCGAAACCAAGGGGCGCAGAGAAGCCCTAAGCTCATTATTAAATGGCGGAAAAATTGCCCACAAAGAAATCGACGACTGGGAGGGTTTTATAACCAGCGAGAATTCTATCTACCTTACCGTCTACCCTATAGAGAGAGGGTTATATTTAAATAATCCAAATATTTGCCTAATTACAGAATCTGAACTATTTGGCCTTCAGGTCATACAAAATAGGCGACGAAGTATCCAGAAGTCTGAGCCAGACCAGATTATAAAAAACCTTTCAGAATTACATCTCGGAACTCCTATTGTTCATATAGAACATGGCGTAGGGAGATACCGGGGACTAAAAACCATATATTCAGAAAACTGGCCACAAGAGTTTCTTACTCTAGAGTATGCTGAAAAAACCAAACTATATGTGCCAGTCTCGTCTCTTAACTTAATCAGCCGATATGGCGGAGGGGGGGAAGAATTAGCACCACTACATAGACTTGGTACAGAGCAATGGCAAAAAGCAAAAGATAAGGCTCTTAAGCAAATCTCTGATACAGCTATAGAATTACTAAACATATATGCCGTAAGGGCCGCTAAAAAGGGTTTTGCTTGTACAGACCCATTAGAGGAATATCAGATATTTTGTTCTGACTTTCTCTATGAAGAAACTGCAGACCAGTTAAAAGCAATTCAGGCAACAAAAAAAGATATGCTTTCAGAGCAACCCATGGATAGGCTCATCTGCGGTGATGTTGGTTTTGGTAAAACAGAGGTGGCGATGAGGGCCGCATTCATTGCAACATCTAGCAATAAGCAAGTTGTAATGCTTGTCCCCACTACCCTATTGGTGCATCAACATGTAGAAAATTTTCGTGATCGATTTGCTAACTGGCCCATAAAAATAGCTGAATTATCACGTTTTCGTACAGCAAAAGAACAGGAAGATATTTTAAAAGATACAGCCCAAGGAAATATTGATATTTTAATTGGAACTCATAAGCTCCTACATGCAAAGATTAATTACAAAAACTTAGGGTTATTGATTGTTGATGAAGAGCACCGATTTGGAGTAAAACAAAAAGAAAAAATTAAATCTCTTCGAGCAGAAGTAGATATTTTAACCCTTACAGCGACACCGATTCCGCGAACGCTAAATCTCTCAATGTCTGGCATTAGAGATCTTTCTATCATTGCAACGCCTCCTGCAAAAAGATTGTCTGTAAAAACATTTATTCGCGAAAGCCAGACTGAAGTTATTCGTGAGGCTATTTTGCGCGAAATTCTTCGAGGCGGCCAGGTTTTCTATCTGCACAATGAAGTGAAAAATATTGAGGCAATAACCAGTCAACTTTCCGATCTTGTGCCCGAAGCAAGGATAAATTTTGCGCATGGACAAATGAGAGAAAAGAATCTAGAAATAGTCATGTCTGATTTCTATCATCAACGTTTTAATGTTTTGGTCTGCACCACCATTATCGAAAATGGCATTGATATTCCTAGCGCAAATACTATTTTAATTAATCGAGCAGATAAGTTTGGTCTTGCGCAACTTCATCAGCTTCGCGGCAGGGTTGGTCGCTCTCATCATCAAGCATACGCATATCTATTAGTTCCTGAAAAAAAATCATTGACGCCTGACGCCCTAAAGCGCCTTGAAGCCATCAGGGATACCAATCAACTTGGGTCGGGGTTTACAATAGCTACGCATGACCTGGAGATACGCGGAGCAGGAGAGCTTCTGGGTAAAGGGCAAAGTGGCCATATACATTCTATTGGCTTTACCTTATATACAGAGCTACTAGAGAGAGCTATAGAAGCCATACGCAAAGGAAAGCTGCCTGACTCAATCATGATGTTTGACGAAGATGTCGAAATTAAGCTCAATATCCCCGCACTGATACCTGAAGAATACTTGCCTGATGTACACACTCGATTAATCATGTATAAACGGATAGCAAATGCTGCATCTGACGCTGAACTATATGAACTTCAGGTTGAAATGATAGATCGTTTTGGATTGATCGGCGATCACTTAAAAAATTTATTCCAAGTGACTTCTCTAAAGCTTTATGCTCGATCAATAGGAATCAACAGACTGGAGGCTGGGGCTGAAGGTGGACGAATCGAATTTAGCTCTAACACCTCAGTGGAGCCACTTGCTATAGTGGAGCTAGTTCAGGGCCAACCAAACATTTATTGTCTTCAGGGCTCCAGCACTCTGAAATTTAAGTACAAAATGGAAACAGCAGCGCAACGCATACAGCAAGCAACTGATCTCCTATATCTGCTAGCCCCTGCTGCGAGCAGCCGCCAATGAAAACACTATCAAAATATGCGATATTCTTGACTTTTTCTATGCTATCTTGCGCCGCTTTGGCAATACAGCAAAGCTGGGTAGAATGGTACCAAGTTGAAGTTATTATCTTTAGCCAAATAGGCCCTGTAGATCAAGAACAACATCCAAACAAGATGGATATCAGTTATCCTAAAAATATTCGCGAGCTAAAAGACTTAACCACTGAAAGCCGAAGTTTTATTAATTTTGAAGCCCCTCAAAGCAACATCGCTTCTAAAGAAGAGTCTTTTGTTATTCTTGAAGAAAAAGACCTAATAATGAACCGCGAACACAAAAAAATCATATCTTCTCAAAACTATAATATTCTTTACCATAAATCATGGCGCCAGCCGGGTTTAAAGGAACAAGAAAGCCCATGGGTGTCAATTAAAGGAGGGAAAAATTATGGTCAAAGCCAGGAATTAGAGGGCAGTGTTCGATTGGTGAAAAACAATTATCTTCGTTTTGAGGCAGACCTATGGGGAAAAGTTTTTGAAAAATCAAAAGAAACCAAAAAAAGGTTTTCTTTCTTTAAAAGCAAGACAGATATATCTGCAAATGCATCTATTATAGAAATTTTTAGGCTTAATCAATCCACAAGAGTTTTTGCGAACAAAACAACATACCTAGATCACCCAAAATTAGGAGTAATTGTCTTAGTAACTGAATATAAAAAATCAGAAGAAACCATCCAGATTCAAAATATCAAACATCCTTAAAAGTTCAAATCAATAAAACCTACAACCTTTAAGCAGTTATTTTGCAAAAAATTATTTTCTTTCATATCCCTATAAATTAACAACAGTGCTAATTTGACTCATCATGAGCAGCCGGATCAGATCTCATATGCAGCGTTGAAGTGGGAAATGCTATTTCTGCATTATGCTTTACGATAATACTAGCCACCTTTAGCAACACATCTTGTTTGATTTTATGATAAAGCACCCATTTTGTTGTTTTGGTAAAAGTATAGATAAAAAAATCGGCTGAAGAAGCAGCGAAGGCATCAAAATTCACGATTAATGTTTGATTACCATCAATATCTTTATGTTCAGACAGCATTTTATGAACGTCTGAGACAATTTCTTCCATTTTATCTAGATCATCATAACGAATGCCTATCGTTTCATATATACGGCGATTCAGCATTCTCGACGGGTTCTCTAAAGATATACTATTAAAAATAGAATTTGGTATGTATAGC
>CAWUVO010000073.1:0-2623 GCA_963925965.1 uncultured Porticoccus sp.
CCTAACAACGGAGAAAAGTATGCCCGCCTACCTAATTGGAGAAGTCATCGTTACAGATGAATCATGGATTTCTGGATATGCCAACAATGTGCATGACATTGTGCATAAGCATGGGGGGAAATATTTATCCAGAAGTTCGAATATTACACATGTAGAAGGTAAGCCCACCGAGGCATCACTGATAGCGTTAGTTGAATTCCCCAACATGGGTGCGGCAAAGGCCTTCGTTGATGACCCAGACTACCAAGAATTTAGAGCTTCTCGCGTGAAAGGAAGCATCAGCACTGTTCAGATAATAGACAGCACCGATGCTGCAGGCACAATTCCATACCTTGTAACAACCTAGCTTGGCACTGTTTCGCATACCAATCTGATGACAGAGTGCAATTTTTTACTCCTATTCACTCCTTACCGACTGAATAAAAAAGCGGACTCTCTTCATCTGATTTGCTTGACTGTAAATCAAGTATTTTTTGCGCCGAACTCAAGATGAAATCTCGAAAACTGTCTTCTATGGACGCCCTCTCTTTATCAAAATCAATTTGTTCTTTCCTGCTTAGCTGCTTCCAGTTCTCTAAAATTGGAATATGTGAAGTAGCCTGAGCAAGCTGACTAAAGACCTGATAGGCGTCACTATTATCTGCAGGATTCAACAAGGAAAATAATCTGCTTATTCTTATGGCTGCCTCTGTTAACCCCACCTGGCCTTGAACTAACGCTGAAGCAATCACTCGAATACTGTTTTGATGGCCAATCTGTCGTTTGGCCAGCTCCTCCGAAAGAGCGATGGCAGATTGTTTCTGCTGGAAGTTTTTTTTGCGCACCTCTAGATAAAGAAAGAAAGCATACCCGCCCAGTAAAAGAAGTATCAGCGCTGCGCTCACTGTTAATACTGTGTAAAAAACTGGATTCATGGTTTCTGTCTTCGTCTATATTCAGCCAATGATTGGAAAATATCCGGCGTTAATAAAAACCCTTATGTTTTCAAATCATCTTTTTGTTCCGCATCCGTTTGAAGCAAAGATGCATCTTCTTGATCCAAGGCCTCTTTGCTCCATGTCTCTGAAATTTTTCGCTTACTGTGAGCCCCCAACTTCCTAATATCATCAAACCTTTTGACTAGATTCCCTCGCCCGTTAACCAAGCGGTTTTTAGCCTGATCCCAAGCGTCTTGGCTTTTTCCTATATGGCGTCCAACTTCATCCAAAGAGTCTACTACCAAGGAAAGCTGATCGTAGAGTTTTCCCGCCTCTATAGCAATTCTTTCAGCGTTACGATTTTGCTTATCATAGCGCCATACATTATGAACAGTTTTCAATACAACCAGTAAAGTGCTCGGGCTTACAAGAAGAATTCCCTTATCATAGGCATCTTTACACAAGGTATCGTCATTCTGAAGGGCCAGCATAAAAGCTCCCTCTATTGGTACGAAGATCAACACAAAATCAAGCGTATTAATCCCTTCTAGCTGTTCGTAAGCTTTGCGGCTTAGGCCTGAAATATGATTTCTAATTGAATTGACATGCTGCTTTAAAAACAACTGCTTCTCTTTCGAATCAGAAGCTCGACAGTAGCGTTCGTAATCCGTTAGTGAAACTTTTGCATCGACAACTAAATCTTTTTGATCAGGCATATGAATAATCACATCTGGATTCCGACGATGCCCCTCATCATTATAATGAGACGCTTGAACCACATACTCCCGACCCTTGGTGAGACCTGAATCCTCGAGTAATCGCTCTAATACGACCTCCCCCCAATTTCCCTGAAATTTACTATCGCCTTTTAATGCACTTGCCAGCTGGACCGCATCTTCTCCCACCTGTTGTGCCTGTTTTTGCAATTCTACTACCTGTCCAATCAGCTTATTCCTATTGGCATTTTCATTATGGTAGGCCTCTTCTACCTGCTTGCGAAACCCAGTTATCTCCTCACGTAACGGGTCAATAGAAGAATTAAGGGCAAGCTTGCTCTCCTGTGAAAACTTTTCTTGCTTAGCATCAAAAATGCGATTGGCTAAATTTTCAAATTCTTGACTTAAACTTTCACGCGCGTGCTTTAACAGCGCCAGTTGTTCTTCGTATCTAATTTTATCGCTCTCTAGACGGACTTCTAATAAAGTTTTATCAGAGCCAAGTAACGCAACATCTTTTTCTCTTGATGCTAATGCATCTCGAGTCACACCTAGCTCATGAGTTAAGTTTTTTACTACCAGGTCAGATGCAGTCTGTTTATAGTGGTTGTGAACCCTAAAGGCCAATAAAGTAACTGCTGCCCCAGCAACGAAACTGCCAAAAATAAATATAAGACTATATCCAGCTACGTCCATAAAATATCTTACTCCTAGCTAAGTCGGTATATTTGGTATCGCTGTTAGTGTCATTTATTCGAAATTTGCAAGTCATCTCAGGGTTATAAATT
This sequence comes from uncultured Porticoccus sp., assembly GCA_963925965.1. Taxonomy (GTDB): domain Bacteria; phylum Pseudomonadota; class Gammaproteobacteria; order Pseudomonadales; family Porticoccaceae; genus Porticoccus. The sequence continues at coordinate 2,422 of CAWUVO010000073.1, forward strand.
GTAATTCGGGTATGCAAATTGGCTTACAAAGCCATCGATAGACTGCTTTAAACTCAATACTATCAAGCTTGTGCGCTGTCTCTCATAGAGACTTTATTGTACCACTCAAGAGATCGAGCATTACCTTCTGGAATTTCTCTTTCAACCCATTTGGCAAAATCAACAGCACAGAAAGCAGTAATGTCAGCCATTGTAAACGAAT
>CAWUVO010000074.1:0-3527 GCA_963925965.1 uncultured Porticoccus sp.
TTTATAAATAACGCCCAAACACGTCTTAAGGCCAGTAAAAAAATTGCAAGAAAACGAGTGACCGCAGGCCCTGCTTTGCCAGGAAAACTTGCAGATTGCTCTTCTGGCAGCCCGGAACGCTGTGAGATATTTTTAGTGGAAGGTGATTCAGCTGGCGGCTCTGCCAAGCAAGCAAGGAGTCGAGAATTTCAGGCAATCATGCCTCTAAGAGGGAAAATATTAAATACCTGGGAGGTTGATAGCGAGGAAATTTTGGCATCTCAGGAGGTCCATGATATTTCAGTCGCTTTGGGAATTGATCCGCAAACAGAAGATCTTAACAATCTAAGATACCATAAAGTATGTATTTTGGCGGATGCAGATTCCGATGGATTACATATTGCTACACTTCTCTGCGCTTTATTTGTTAGGCATTTTCGTGCAATGGTCGATGCGGGGCATATATATGTTGCAATGCCGCCCTTGTATAGAATAGATGTCGGTAAAGATGTATTTTACGCCTTGGATGAAAGTGAAAAACAGGGTGTTTTAGATAGAATTTCAGCAGAAAAAAGAAATGGAAAAGTCAACATACAGCGCTTCAAGGGTCTGGGTGAAATGAATCCCATGCAATTGCGTGAAACTACTATGAATCCCGATACACGTCGTTTAGTCCAGCTGACAGTAAAAACAGGTGACAATACCAACCAGATGCTCGATATGTTGTTGTCTAAGAAGCGCGCAAACGATAGAAAAGTGTGGCTTGAAGAAACGGGAAATTTAGCGGAGATTTAGTGTTCCTTCTCTATAATATTTAATATGTTATTTTAGGCGGAAATCGCTCTTAAGGTAAAATTTGATTAAGGATTGACGATAAGGATATGACAGAAACATTATTGATTGGCGAAACCCCGGAACAAACACCCCTTCAAGATTATGCCGAAAAAGCATACTTGGACTATTCAATGTATGTGATTCTTGACCGTGCATTGCCTAACATTGGGGATGGCCTTAAGCCTGTTCAAAGAAGAATTATTTATGCAATGAGTGAGCTGGGACTGAAGTCCACAGCAAAGTACAAAAAGTCTGCACGAACGGTAGGTGATGTGATTGGTAAATTCCATCCTCATGGCGATAGCGCAGCATACGAAGCCATGGTTCTAATGGCCCAGCCATTTTCCTACCGCTATCCGCTAGTTGATGGCCAGGGGAATTGGGGCGCGCAAGATGATCCAAAATCTTTTGCAGCAATGCGTTATACCGAATCCAAGTTAGCTAAATTTTCAGATATTTTGTTGGGCGAATTAGGTCTAGGGACCGTTGATTGGAAACCAAACTTTGATGGGACACTAGATGAACCGATAGTAATGCCGGCTAGAGCTCCACATGTGTTGTTAAATGGCATTACAGGTATTGCTGTAGGTATGGCGACAGATATTCCCCCTCACAATTTGAGAGAATTGATCGGTGCTTGTGTCCATTTACTTGACGAGCCCAAGGCAACTTTGGAGGATTTATGCCAGTACGTTAAGGGGCCTGACTACCCTACAGAATCTGAGATTATTACAACTCATGAGGATATCTTAAAAATCTATGAAACAGGTCGTGGTAGTTTAAAAATGAGGGCGGTATGGCATAAGGAGGACGGCGATATTATCTTGACGGCTTTGCCTCATCAAACCTCAGGTGCAAAGATCTTGGAGCAGATAGCCGCACAAATGAATGCAAAAAAATTACCCATGGTAGCCGATCTTAGGGATGAGTCTGACCACGAACACCCTACTCGACTGGTTATTGTTCCAAAGTCAAATCGAGTAGATCTTGAAATTTTAATGAACCACTTGTTTGTTACGACTGACTTGGAGAAAAGCTATAGAGTCAATATGAATATGATCGGCATTAATGGCCGACCAGAAGTAAAATCGTTAAAAAGTATTTTATCTGAATGGCTCACATTTCGCTTAGAGACTGTTAAGCGACGTATAGCTTATCGTTTAGACAAAGTAGAGAAGCGATTACACCTCCTGGATGGATTATTAATAGCCTTTCTTAATATAGATGAAGTGATTCAGATAGTGCGCAGTGAGGATGAGCCTAAAGCTGTATTGATTCAACGTTTCGACTTGAGCGACATACAATCTGAGTACGTTCTAGATACAAAATTGAGACAGCTTGCGCGATTAGAGGAATTCAAAATTCGAGGAGAGCAGGAAGAGCTCACCAAAGAGCAAGAAGGATTAGAGAAAATTCTTGGCTCTGCTCAGCGCTTAAGGACGCTGGTAAAAAAAGAATTATTAGAAGTAGCAGAAGAATTTGGCGACAAAAGAAGATCTCCTCTTGTAGAGAGAGTCGAGGCGAAGGCTTTCAGTGAGGCGGATTTAGTGATTTCCGAGCCAGTGACCATTATCCTATCTGACAAGGGTTGGATTAGGTCAGCAAAAGGACATGATCTTGACCCTCTTTCACTTAATTACAGAGAGGGTGATAGTTTTTTCTGTGAGGTAAAGGGCCGTAGTAATCAAAATGTAATCTTATTGGATTCCGAAGGACGTACATACTCCATCCCTGCGCACTCTCTTCCTTCGGCGAGAGGACATGGTGAACCGGTAACTGGAAGATTGAATGCAACGTCTGGTGCAACTTTTAATGGTTTGATTATGGGGGAAGATAGCCAGCACTTACTTTTAGCAACTGACGCAGGTTATGGGTTTGTGGCAAAACTTGAAGATCTGCATACAAAAAATCGTTCAGGTAAATCAACAATTTCTGTCCCCAGAGGGGGGAAAGTGCTTGCGCCGACGCTGGTGTCTAACATTCATCAAAGTTTAGTGGTCGTTGTAAGCAATGAAGGACGTATGCTAATTTTTCCTCTTGAAGAGCTGCCGCAACTTGCTCGAGGTAAAGGTAATAAATTGATAAATATCCCTTCTTCTAGACTTCAGTCAAGAGAGGAATTTATGGTTGCTGTCACTGTTGTTGGTCAGCAACAGACGCTCCTAGTTTTTTCTGGAAAACGTTACTTAAGCCTCAAGCTGTCAGATTTAGAGCATTATCGGGGAGAAAGAGGCAGGCGAGGCAATAAGCTACCGAAAGGTTTTCAGAGGGTAGACAAAATAGAAGTTAAACCTTTGGCGTGACATAAGCTTGTCTAGGCGCGATAGTTTTTTATGTATTGCTTACTTGAAGCCTAATTCATTTTTTAATGATTTGAGCCTAAGTTTGAGCTCCGTTTTACTTAACGGAACCATCTTCTCTTCCTGCTCTGAAAGGGTAGGAGCAGTCAATTTTCTTCCCTGAGAGATTTCTCGACAGATACGACGATAGTTTTCTAAGTATGCTGGATAGCTGCTAGATTCTGCTTCATTAGTCAGGCGATACCACCCAGTGTCTTGGCCTGCATGGTAAATCGCCAAATGTGACCACTTCGCATCACATTTTGGGGATGCAGCATTGCACGCTTCTATGTATGCTTTTTTGGGGCTTGGCAGACTCCCGTCTTCACTAGACATTTCGCAGCACTGTAACATGCGATTTAGCGTCGGCAGATA
>CAWUVO010000075.1:0-4616 GCA_963925965.1 uncultured Porticoccus sp.
TACTGCAAACGAAGTCGCTGTTCAGCTGATTGTGATTTCACCTAATAACGCAGGGCAGCGTTTGGATAATTTTTTATTTACAGCCCTCAAGGGCGTTCCTAAGTCGCGCATATATAGAATTATCCGAAAAGGTGAAGTTAGAGTCAATAAGGGCCGCGTTAAGCCTGAGTGCAAGTTAGCTGAAGGCGACCAAGTAAGAATTCCTCCTGTGCGTGTAGCGCAAAGAGACGCACCAATTGTTCCTAGTCAGAGTTTTCAGGATTCGCTGGAGGCTAGCATTTTATATGAAGATGACTTGTTGTTAGTTATTAATAAGCCTTCTGGTTTGGCTGTGCATGGTGGAAGCGGGATAAGTCTTGGGCTGATAGAGGCGCTTAGGGCTACTCGTTCAGATAAATCTTACCTAGAGCTTGTTCATCGTATAGATCGTGATACTTCTGGATGTTTAATTGTAGCAAAAAAGCGTTCTGCGTTAAGATTTCTTCAAGATGAAATGCGTGCCAGGCGCATTCTTAAGATTTATTATGCGCTAGCTTCAGGTCGATGGCCTCGAGGCCGAAGGCGAATTGATGCACCCCTTCTTGCCTCTGAGCAGAAGTCTGGAGAAAAAATTGTTCGAGTTGATTCGGAGGGAAAGAGCTCAGTAACAGTTTTTTCTGTTATCCAGAGATTTGATAATGCTACGCTGATGGAAGCGACGCTAGAGACGGGTCGAACCCATCAGATTAGAGTTCATGCTCAATATGTAGGGTGCTCGTTGGCCGGAGATGTAAAATACGGCTCTGATCGCTATAACGACGATGCTAGAAGATTGGGCTTGGGCCGTATGTTTTTGCATGCATTAAAAATACAATTTTCTTCGCCTTCCGGAAAAAAAATTCTTGTTGAGGCTCCAATTCCACTGGAGCTTTCCAGGTATCTCCAAAAATTGGATTACTAAATTTTGGCAAAATTATTGATATTTGATTGGGATGGAACGTTGTGTGACTCTTTGTCACAAATTGCTTCTTGCATTCGCTCTTCTGCAGAAAGCCAAGGCCTTGCTCCCCCGAGTTTTGACGATGTAAGAGAGATCGTTGGGTTGGGGCTGGCTGAGAGCTTTTGTAGGCTTTTCCCTAGCCTCACTAGGAGTCAAATAATCTTGATGTGTAGCGCTTATTCGCGCCACTTTATTGAGGCGGATAGAGTTCCGGCACCTTTTTTTGAAGGAGCTCTAGGGGTGCTGAAAGATCTCAAAAGTAAAGGTTATTTTTTGGTTATTGCAACTGGCAAAAGCAGGGCTGGTCTCAATAGAACATTAAAAGCGAGAGGGATGATTAATTTTTTTCATGGAAGTAGGTGTGCTGATGAAACTGCAGGCAAGCCAAATCCATTAATGTTAAATCAGCTTCTTAGTGAGTTTAACGTACTACCAGATGATGCAGTAATGGTGGGAGATACAGAGTATGATTTAGCTATGGCGGTTAGCGCAGGGATTCCCTCCATAGGCGTCAGCTATGGCGCTCATTGTCCGAGTCGATTTGATAAATACTACCCCTTGGGTTGTATAGATAAATTAATAGAAATAAATTACTATATAAATCAATAAATTAAGATTTATATTTAATTTATTTTATTTTTTCGTAGTATTTTACTTAGTCGTATCAGCGGAAGCCCAATTAGTGCCGTTGGGTCACAGCTATAAACAGCGTCAAGAAGACTGATGCCTAGACCCTCTGCCTTGAAGCTTCCTGCGCAGTCATACGGCAGCTCTTTTTGCAAGTAGGTGGTAATTTCTGTCTCGAGAAGCCTTCGAAATATAACGTCAGTTATTATTACATCGGTTTCGATTAAATTTTTTGTTGTATTTAGTACTGATATTCCAGTAAGAAATGTCACTCTTTTCCCTGACTGGGCTTTTAATTGACTGACTGCCTTTTCATGTGTCTCTGGCTTGCATAGGAATTCTACGTCTCTTTTGAAGCAGGGATCGCTAGCATAAGGGGAGCCTGATTTTTTTGTATTCAATGGCGCTGGATTCAATATGGCAACTTGGTCTGAGCCAATAATTAAATTTTCAGTATATATTTTTGATAATACTCGAGTTTTTTTTTCAGATAGCCGTCTTACGAGAGAGTCAGCTGATTCTCTATCCTTTCTCATTTCGTTTATATTTGGGGATACGCAAATAAAAGAAAGGCCTAGTCTTTCCATTAGCATTTTTCGATACTTTGATGATGATGCAAGCACAATATTAGGCAACATCCAGGGCAGCTCTTTCAGTGTTTAGTTCAAAAATTAGTTTACTACCTTACATGGCTTTTAGGCGTTAATTTCTAGTGATTTTTTCTTCTTGGGTAAAAGTTACGCTTAGTTAGCCCTAGATGCTTGATTTTTTACGAAGTTTTCTTTGACAGGACCAAGTAGCATCACTATCATTGCGACCTTATGTTAATTGCCTCCCAAGCAAATATTTTACCCCAGTTTGTTGACCCTAGACAGCTAGCAAAACAAGGTGCAACATTAACTGGCCAGATTGATCCTAATTTATGTAGCAGACTTGCAGAAGCTGTCATAGAAATTAGCGAGCCAATCACAGCTAGCTTGGTGTTTTATGTGGAAGATAGTGGCTGCAAAGCGATCCATGTTAAGTCTTCGACTACGGTGCTGGTAGGTTGTCATCGTTGTTTGGATGCAATGTCGTTACCTCTTCAGTGTGATGGAATTATAGGCATTGTTTGGACGGAAGATGAAGCAAATACATTGCCGAAGAAATTGGATTCTTGGCTTGTAGCAGAAGAGGGCGATATAGCCGAGTTGCTTGAAGATGAGCTGTTGTTGGCTTTGCCTTTTGTGACTTATCATGATGAAAGTGCGTGCAGTGTGAATTTAGGTAGTCTGTCTTCTGAAAAAGAGTTCAGTGAAAAAATAGATTCACCAAAAAATCCTTTTGAAGTATTAAGGGAACTTAAAGATAGTATTTTTGACAAATAATAAATTGTTTTATCAGGAGTAACTCATGGCCGTTCAAAAGAGCAAAGTAACCCGTTCTAGGCGTGGCATGCGCCGGTCGCATGATGCGCTATTAGCGCCAACCATCTCAACTGATCCAGTGAGTGGCGAAAAGCATCACAGGCATCACGTTTCTGCTGATGGTTTTTATCGCGGGAAAAAAGTCGTTGAAGTTTCTAACGATTAGAATCACTTTAAATCAGCTGTAGATTTTTGACTGATTCCTTATGTCTTGCTGTTGACGCGATGGGCGGGGACCTTGGTCCTCAGGCTACCGTACCTGCATCTCTTGATATCCTCATTGAGCATCCTTCGGTATCAATTGCCTTCTTTGGCGATTTAGTCCAGATACAGAACCAGATCAATATATACCAAAATATACGCAATATTGGCGTCGATCGTTTCGCTATTCATCACTGCTCATCATCTATCTCAATGAGCGAAAAGCCGTCTTTTTCTGTTAGAAACCAACAAAAATCATCTATGTGGCGAGCATTGGAGTTGGTTTCAGACGGTAAGGCAAGTGCCTGCGTGAGTGCTGGGAATACTGGCGCTCTTATGGCGATATCGATTTTGCAGTTAGGTTGCTTGCCAGGCATCAGTCGTCCTGCAATCTGCACAAAGATCCCTACATTGAACAATTCTTCCCTGTCTATCAGTGGTTATACCTACCTTTTAGATTTGGGCGCGAATGTAATTTGCTCTGGTGAGCAACTGCACCAATTTTCACTCATGGCGTCACAAAAAGTATCAGTGGTTAATGGCATTCAGCGCGCTACTGTTGGTTTGTTGAATATTGGAGCTGAGGATATAAAGGGTCGCCAAGAGATACATGATGCAGCTAAATTACTAGAAGCCGATAGCGATCTTAATTATATAGGTTTTATTGAGGGTGACTCTTTGCTGAAAGGAGTGGTAGATATTGCTGTATGTGATGGATTTACTGGAAATATTGCCTTAAAAACTATTGAAGGCGTTGCTTTATTAGCCCAGTATCATTTAAATCAGGAGCTATCACGTAGCTTTCTAGGAAAATTTGGAGCTTTTTTGGCTAACTCTTCATTAAAGAATTTCTATAAAAAAATAGATCCTGTTTTATATAATGGCGCTAGCTTACTGGGCCTTAATGGAGTTGTAGTAAAAAGTCATGGCGGCTCAGGTATTGATGGGTTCTCTTGTGCATTGGCTGTAGCTATTCTTGAATCCAAAGAGGATTTACCTCAGAAGATTAAAGAGAGACTATCAAAATGTATGCCCTAAAATAATGGCATTATTTGCAATCAAAGATAATATTGAGGTTATTTTATGGAAAATTGTTCTGTACATAAGGGTCTGGCTTTTATTTTTCCAGGCCAGGGGTCACAAAAAATTGGCATGCTTGCGGAGTTAGCTAAAAAATATTCAGTAATTACAGAAACATATTCTGAGGCTTCAGATGTGTTGTCTTACGACCTCTGGGATCTCTCACAGAATGGAACAAAAGAAGAGATTATGCTCACTGAGTGCACCCAGCCTTTATTGCTCACAGCCAGTGTTGCTTTATGGAAGGTGTGGAGACAAGAGGGGGGCCCTCTGCCTGAGCTGATGGCCGGGCATAGTTTGGGGGAGTGGTCGGCTCTTGTTTG
>CAWUVO010000076.1:0-2895 GCA_963925965.1 uncultured Porticoccus sp.
CATAGGAATACCCACCTGGGATTATGGTGAGCTTCAGGAGGATTGGGAGAAGGTGTGGGATGAAATTGATACTCTAAATCTAAGTGATAAGACTATCGCGCTATTTGGCCTAGGTGATCAAATAGGCTACCCAGAATGGTTTCTTGATGCTATGGGTTATTTGTGGGCAAAAATCTGTGCTCAAGGTGCCACAACTGTAGGTTACTGGCCTGTATCAGAATTTAAATTTAACCAATCCAAGGCCATGACTGCAGACCAGCAATATTTTGTCGGTCTGGCAATAGATGATGAAAATCAGTTCGAACTAACAGACAAACGTATTTCCATCTGGTGCGCACAAATTTACAAGGAATTCCAACTAAAAACTAACCTCCATCAATCTATTAAAATTTAATCTTGCCTGAGCAAGCAATCATGCATCCCAAAAAAATTACCGCACTCGAAATAGAACTTACCTGGAGTAACAGTCTAAGTGCTACCTCTTTATTATTTAATAGCCTATATTTTGATGGCTATGCTGGTATCAAAAAAATCCGACATACCTTTTTAGAGCAAATCCCCCTCACAGCCCAATGGAAATCACATAATAAAGATTTATTCTCTATCGGTGAAACAGGATTTGGGGCTGGATTAAATTTCTTAATAACGGCAAAAGCATGGCTGGAATATTGTGACACGCAAAAAAATAAAAAAATCCTTCATTTTGTCTCTGTAGAAAAATTTCCTTTATCAAAAGAAGACTTAGAGCGAATTTTATCATTAGTACCGGAACTTTCTGAGTTAGGCCAAGAGCTACTTGACGTCTATCCACCTCCAATTTCTGGAATCCATAAACTATACCTGGCAAAGAAGCGTATCGTTTTAACCCTCATGTATGGTGACGGACACGATATGCTTTCATCGATCAAAAACAGCGTCCACCCATTTTTTGAACGGCAGAATAATCCTGTTTTCGACACATGGTTTTTAGATGGATTCTCTCCCACTAAAAATAAACACATGTGGTCAATTAAGCTCCTCAAGGTAATCGCTGATCTGAGCGGGCCGGGTACTACTATTGTCGCCTCTACCTCGGAAAAGATTGTAAGGCAAAGGCTAGAAAAAGTTGGTTTTTCTATCGGAATCACACCGAATCTTAATTGTATAAATAATACACTTGTGGGTATATTTAAAAGTCCTATCTTGCTGCATATATCCAAAGAAAGTTGGGTTCCTGCTCGGTTTAATTCACCACATAAAGTTCCTTGGTATCTAACACCGGAGATAAAAAAACCAAAAACAGCTATCGTTATAGGTGGAGGAATTGCAGGCTGTTCTACAGCCCGATCATTGGCAGAGCGAGGAATTTCTGTAATCTTGATAGAGCGTCATGAAAAAATAGGACAAGAGGCCTCTGGGAACCCACAAGGGATTCTCTATTCTAAGCTTTCTTCAAGTATTTCGCAGATCTCTCGTTTTGGAGTCACAGCCTTACTTGCTGCTAGCAGGTATTACAATAATCTCCTGGATGGCAACGTAAGTAACTATTTAGGAGATAGGTGCGGGGTATTGGTTTTACCAAAATCGACCCATGATAAGAAAAATTTTGAGAAAATAGCCTCCCTATTTCCTAGTAGCTTTGTCCAACTACTTAAAAATAAAGATCTTGATCGGCAAGTTGGACTATCTTTAGTGAACAGATTCGGGTTATTTTTCCCTAAACTTGGATGGATATGCCCCCCAGAAGCATGCGAGTCGCTCATAAAACACCCATTGATTAAAGTCCACAAAGCAGAAGTAAAAGAAATTAATCTAAGAGATAAATCAGAAGAAAACTGTCAGTCCTGGAGCGCACTAGATCACGAAAATAGAGTCATAGCATCTGCCTCAGTCATGATTATTGCTTGCGCATTCAACAGTAGTAAATTTAGCCAGACAGCTCATCTCCCTATAAATAAGGTTCGAGGGCAAACCACAATGACGCCCCCAACGATAAGGAGCTCGTCACTTAAAACTATTCTCTGCGGCAAAGGTTATATGCTTCCAGTGCTAGATGGGACGCATACCCTGGGAGCAACCTACAATTTAAATGAAAATGAAACAGACGCTCGCATAGAGGACCATAAAGCCAATATCAATCAACTAGAAATAATAGATCCTGCATTAGTGCAAAATTTTGAAGAGATCGATGTAACTACACTTAATGGCAGAGCTTCATTTCGATGTACTACGCCTGATTTTTTACCTATTGCGGGACCGGCACCTAAACTCAATGACTATATAATAAATTACAAATTGATGAGAGAGACAGGACGCGCGCATATACCTATCCCAGGATCCTGCTGGAAAGGATTGTACCTAAACATCGGTCATGGATCACGAGGGCTAAGCTATGCCCCAATATGTGCTGATCTTGTTGCCAGTCAAATATGTAGAGAGGTTCCACCCTTAGAGCTAGATTTACGGCAAGCAATACACCCAGGTCGCTTTATTATTCGAGATATAAGAAAAGGTAAACTATAGAACTACTTTTTCTCAAAAAAATTCTAACTCCCTGTCTCTTTTTAAAATAGCTACACAGCACCTCCACATGTAGAATGCTTACTATCTTCAATACACCCAATTATTTAGGTCTTTTATGAACACGCATGCGAGTCCAGCTATATGCACTGCCTTTGAGTTGTTACGCAAAGAGCGCATTGATTCTCTTGATATCGAAGTATCTGAATATCGGCATAGTAAAACAGGTGCCCAGCACATCCATATAGCAGCAGAAAATACCGAGAACGTATTCTTGGTGGCACTCAGAACTGTACCCACAGACTCCACTGGAATTGCTCATGTCTTAGAGCACACGGCACTATGCGGCAGTGAAAAATATCAAGTACGCGATCCATTTTTTATGATGGTGCGTCG
>CAWUVO010000077.1:0-8462 GCA_963925965.1 uncultured Porticoccus sp.
GCTATAACATTGCCACAACTGCATGTTGCTGTCATATTGCCATAATTTGGATGAATATCTGTTTTCATGTTTTCATTGCCTCAATGTCTTGCATACCGCCACCCAATCATCATACTGTTAGGCACCATATGTCTCTTTCTAACCGAGGAGGCATACTACCAGAAACTACTGCGCATTCAAGGTTTTAAAGAAAATACTCGACAATGATAAGCCCTAACAACAAACAAACAGTCTATCATGTAGCTGTACCATCGCCATTAAGGCGCTTGTTTGATTACCTTTCTCCGGTAGCGAAAAACGAAGTATCAGATGGCAAAATTCTGCGCCCCGGAACAAGGGTTTTCGTTCCATTTGGGCATCGAAAAGTCGTTGGTATTATCGTGACGATTGACAATACTAGCGACCTTCCCCTATCTCGACTCAAGCCTATTACAGCTATAATTGATAATGCGCCTTTAATTCCTCAATACCTTTTTCGGTTATACGTCTGGGCGGCTAACTATTATCAACATCCTATTGGAGATGCTCTTTTCCATTCCTTCCCAGCCCTGCTAAGAAAAGGAGGGGATCTACCTGTTCAGGCAATAAAACACTGGCGCATCACAGAGCAGGGGCAAAATTTTTCCCTCGAACAGCTCAGCAGGGCTCCAAAGCAGCAAGAAATTCTTGCTTTATTTCACCATGAAGAAGTCGTAAGCCAGAGTGATCTTAAGCGACGAAAAATTTCATCTCCTGCATTAAAACAACTAGCGGAAAAAAATTTAATCGCACTGACCGATGTATCAGAAAAGGTCAGTACAGCGTACGACAAGAATGATCTTCTCGCCGAGAAGCCCCTTAATCTTTATCTACAACAAAAAGAAGCCTTAAATAGCATTAAAACAACCAGTTTTAACCCCTATCTGCTATTTGGAGAAACTGGTAGCGGAAAGACTGAGGTCTATCTTCAGGCTATTGAAAAAGTAACTCGTTGCGGGAAACAAGCGTTAGTTCTGATCCCTGAAATTAATCTCACGCCACAAACTTTTGGTCGTTTCAAGCAACGCTTTAACTGCCGCATCGTTGTACTGCACTCTGGCCTAACCGACAAGGAGAAGGCTCTCGCATGGGATGCAGCGCGCACAGGAAAAGCATCTATTGTTCTTGGTACACGATCAGCAATATTTACGCCATTAAAATCACCTGGACTATTGATTGTCGATGAAGAACACGACGGCTCATACAAGCAACAGGAAGGTTATCATTATTCCGCTAGAGATTTAGCTGTTATTCGCGCGCAAAAAGAATCTATTCCCTTGATTTTAGGCTCCGCCACACCATCTCTTGAATCTTTATATAACTGTGAAAAAAACCGGTACACCAAGCTGGTATTATCTCGTCGTCCCGGCAAAGCTTCTGCTCCATGCTGGATCCCTGTCGATATTCGTAAGTCCAAATTAACTAACGGTTATTCACGAGAATTGATTGAGGCTATAACTCAAGCACTATCAGAAGGGGATCAGGTATTGATTTTCTTAAATCGACGAGGATTTGCACCAACCCTAACCTGCCATGAGTGCGGATGGATCTCTAATTGTTCCAGCTGCGAAGCAAGGCTAACAGTACATCGAATACCTAATCGCTTAGTATGTCATCACTGTGAGCGTATGAGCCCAATACCCTCACAATGCCCCTTTTGTCACAGCTCGCAACTTGAGTGCATTGGCCAAGGCACTGAGCGCAGCGAAGACATACTGAAAGTCTTATTTCCAAATACACTAATTTTAAGAGTGGACCGCGACACCACTCGCAGAAAACTTGCCATGAAAGAAGTATTGGCTCAAATCAATGAAGGGAATCCTTGTATATTAGTAGGAACACAGATGTTAGCCAAAGGGCATCATTTTCCTAACGTCACATTAGTCGGAATTTTAGATGCTGATGGCGGACTCTTCAGTCCTGATTTCCGCGCACCAGAAAGGATGGGTCAACTTATCACTCAGGTTGCCGGTCGCTCAGGGCGAGGCGAAAAATCTGGGACTGTTATATTGCAAAGCCTTTATTGCGATCACCCCTTTATTTCATCCTTGATATCCAATGACTACGAAGGTTTTAGTGAAGAAATCTGCAAAGAGCGAAAACTTGCTCAGCTTCCACCATACAGATACATGGCCGTCATTAGGTCTGAAGCTACAAATAACGCGGCTGCGGTTGATTTTTTAAAATATTGCAGGCAATGCGCAGAATCTCTACCCTCTAAAAATACAAAAGTTGACTACCTAGGGCCATTGCCTGCAACAATGGAAAGACGCAATGGTCGCTTTCGACATATACTTAGCATCTATTGCGCAGACCGTCGGGAGCTCCAAGGGCTAATAAAAAGACTCTGCCTCAAGGTTGAAAACTCATCGTTAGCCAGACGTGTTCGTTGGTCGGTAGACGTTGACCCCCAAGACATAAGCTAAAGCAACCAATTAAAGTCTGAGAAAACATCAATCATAACTAGCCGAAAAACTAGCTTAGCAATACAATAAGCTTATCCTCGGAGATCATAAAGATTATGACGAAAGATTATGCTAGGCAGCCAACAAGGCCTCGCTCCTCTTTAAGAGGAGCCAAAAAAAAATCAAATAATAAAGTTTGGTCACCTTGGCTTGTATTTCTTGCAGGGGTATTTCTTGGCGTTTTAATTATACCTTTATCTAAGCTATCAGAAATATCGAATGAGCAAAATCTAGCGCGTATTAATAATAACTTAACTGATCTTTCTGATGATAAACAGAGCATACCTCAATTTAACTTTTATACATTACTAAAAGAAGCTGAGGTGATGGTTGCGGAGACGCCAAAAATAACAATGTTTTCCAGTAAAGAAAATAATTCAAACGATATCTTTTTGCTTCAAACAGGGTCTTTTAGGACTGAAGCGGAAGCAGACAATCTGCGCGCCCAACTTCTACTGCTCAACTTGAATACAGTAATTGAGAAAGTGACCTCTAACAAAAATGAAGCATGGCACCGCGTGATCGTTGGCCCATTCAGCAATCCATCAACGCTGGTTGAAGCAAAAAAAATCCTAGTCGCCAATAGAATTGGCTCGCTACTCCTTAAAAGGAAAAGTCAACTTCCATCAAGGTAGGCATGAAAGTACTCCGAAGAATATTCAAGCCAAATTCAGAGACCACAGATACCCAGCACCCAAAATAAGATTTGGCGGGGTCATTTTTTACCTAACAATAAATATATAGCTCCTGTTCCTCCGTGCTGGGGCTGAGCACTATGGAAAGCCAGCACTGAATCTATTTGTCTTAGCCAGTAATCGGTCCAGCCTTTTAGTAAAGCTGGCCTCTCTCTCCCTTCTCCGCGGCCATGGACAATAATTGCGACACGAGCACCATCAAGCATACACTCATGGATAAATCTTGAAATTTGAAACTGAGCTTGCATAACAGTCATGTGATGAAGGTCGAGTTCTGAGTCAACAGGGAGCTTACCCTGACGTAAATTTTTAAAAATCTTATCCTCTAGACCTGCCTGCTTATAGCTTAGGATATCTCTTGGCCTTATCTGGTCTGTCAATTCTGTTGGCTCTAAAGTATGCGTTGGAGGAGCTTTTTGAGCAGCATCCCTGCGATTAGCTATGCCAGGAACCTGGTCTTTTCTTTTATGCAAATAAACCCTATTCGCCTGCAAAGGTTTAACATCAGCCATCTGCTGTTGAAAAGATTCAGAATCGTCTTGTTTCATAAATGACAGCCTCTCCCTTTGCTGCAGATGCATAACTCAAAAATTTATATCAACCATTAACACTAACAACAAGACCGCCGCCGAACCTTGATCTTTAGACCGATCAGCCAGCTATTGATGCAATCTTAAGTCTATTTAGACTGGGTTAATTTTTTGGTTCATTTCTCTGGATGGCTCATTCTCATCTGGGGATCCAACAACTTTTGCCGGCACTCCTGCTATCGTTGTATGGGGCAGAACCGAATCCAGCACAAGGCTGCCTGCACCTACTTTTACTCCTTTCCCAATTTCAATATTTCCTAATATTGTTGCCCCTGCAGCAAGCATTACTCCAGTGCAAATTTTAGGATGTCGATCTCCGACCCCTATACCAGTACCCCCCAGTGTCACAGAATGTAGCATAGAAACATTATCGTCTATGACGGCTGTCTCACCTATAACCAAACTTGTGGCGTGATCAATCATAATTCCACCACCAATTTTTGCGCCAGGATGAATATCTACAGAAAAAATTTCTGAAGCCTTATTCTGCAAGGATAATGCTAAATATTTTCTATTTTTTTCCCACAACCAATTGCTAACACGATAGATTTGCAGAGCATGGAATCCTTTAAAGTAAAGCAAAGGAAGGCAGTATTGATGACAAGCAGGGTCTCTCTCTACGTAGGCAGAAAGATCCATTCTGATGTATTTTCTTATGGAATCATCAGCCTTGAATGCCTCGTTAGCAAGCATCCTGATACTATCCGCGGACACGGTGTCGCTCTTTAGTTTTTCTGCTAAAACCCAAGAAAGTGCATCTTCTAAAGAGCTATGAGCAAGTATTGAATTTTGAAAAAAATTACATAGCAAAGGCTCTGCGCGTGCATGTTCATCAACCTCACTATAAATTAAAACCCACAAAGAATCCTCGATCGCAGCAGCCGATCGACCCCTAACAGCAGACTTTTTATTACCCTTATACTGACTCATATTTCAGCCATTTATTCTGCCTGGATTCTCAATAAACCTGAAAAATATTTCATCGAGATGCTCAATTACAGCATCACCTAAAGCTAGCGTATGAACATCTATTGTTGAGCGTACATATGAGAGATCCAATATTTCTTCGAATCTTTTGGCCAAAGGAGCATAAGTTAAATGCCACGGCTCCCTTGCTACCCCCCCACGATCAACAGAATACGGCATTTCAAAACCAAAATCTTTTGAATACTGACGCAACCAGCAGGACAAGTCGTAAAACGGGGCCCCTGGGGCATATTCTGAGGCAATTAATTTAAGCTGATAGTCTGCTGGAACTGCAGCAGCATCCCATATGTCCATATCAGTACCCCAGTGATGCCGAGAAAAACCAGGTAGCGCAGACCAACGCAAAATAGCAAAAATTAGCTGTTTATCCGTCAATAAGTCTATATCTAAAGGATGATTTAGATCATCTAGCAGTATTCTCTTTCCTGAGGCTTTTTCATTCCAGATCATTAATTGACGCTCATATGAGCGGAATCCACTAATTATCTGTAGATCAAACCCTTCGATCGCTGCCGCTGCCTTTAATTCAGAAAAAGGAGTCATAACTTTTGTATGCAACAAACATGAATTATTTACAGCAACCAAATGCGCCTGCTTTTTTCCACTCATAATATCCGTTGTTATTTCCATGCATGCCTCTCTGAAATTAACACTTCATTTGACATAAGCCATCAATTTAGGACTAAAAATTCAAACTATAAGCTAAAGGTTGTATATGCTACCTAGATTGACCTGACCAGACTTCACCGAAATCGATGCAAGTTTCCACCATGCAGGATGGATCTTAGTATTTAGCTCATATCTAATAGCACCATTCTTGTTTTTAATGGCAGATTCCAAAATCTTAAAAGCAGAAAAAACGTTCATAGTTGCGTGAAATTCTATCTTGATGCCACCAAAAGCAGGTATGGGTTTCAAGTTAGAAAATACACCGCTAATGGCCTCTAGATCTTCTATCTTAAGGCTGTAAAAAAATTTTGATATATTTAATTCTTCCTCAGCATGATTCTTGATGTTTAACTGAATAGCGATCGTTTGCTCCATGCCTTTGCGAGATAACGGCTGGAAACTCACTAAACTCACTTCTGGTTTTTCGTAAGTAGTTGTCATTAAAGCGCATGAACTTAAAAAGATGGCAGATAACAGCAATCCACATATCTTCATTTTTTTCATTAAAACTTCCAATTCAGCTAAAATTTACCCAACTACTAAAAATGATTCTTGCAGACTGCAGCATTACAGCACAAAATACATTTGATATTTAAACTCATACTTTGCCATTGAGTGCAGTTATTCTGTGGCTTACCTAAAACAATATATTAATTAAATTAATGTTACAAATAGGTCGACCAAATGGCTCCGGTCAAAATAAAACTTTGCAAAAAAGAAGGTAGTTTATCCTTAGAATACAGCAATGGTGATCATTTTATTCTTGCGGGTGAGTATCTCCGTGTTCACTCACCTAGCGCAGAGGTCCGGGGGCACGGAAAAGGGCAAGAGATTTTGCAATATGGCAAAGAGCTCATTAAAATTTGCAATGTAGAGTCTTCTGGAAACTATGCTCTCAAGCTTACTTTTAGTGATTCACACGATAGTGGCATATACACTTGGGATTATCTTTATGATCTTGCTAGCAATCATGCCAAGTATTGGCAAACATACTTGACGGCACTGCATAATGCGGGAAAAAGTCGAGAGCCAAATGTTCAAATTGTGCAGCTAATGCAACCAAAATAATTTTCTTTATTTATTAAAGTCGAGTTCTTTTGAAACCCTTTTTAGGTTTTTTATTTTTTGTTATTGCTTTAAATTTTTGAGGTGGCAAGCCATTGTGTTGGGTTAATGCTGTCTGCCCTCTTCTCATTTGCAATCTCTTACCTTTTTGTTCTGCGCCCTCTGATGGAACCAAATGATGCTTACCTTCGCCAATGAGCCTAACAAGGCCAAATTTTTTCAAAGCATCGCGAACTAAAGCCCAATTATCTGGATCATGGTAACGTAGCAAGGCCTTATGTAGCACGCGCTGCGCTTTCGTTTTTGCACTAAGGATTTTGTCGCTTTTATATTTAACTTTTTTCAGCGGATTTCTTTCAGAGTGATACATTGCGGTAGCAACACACATGGGAGATGGATAAAAATTCTGAACTTGATCCACTCGAAATTCATTACTTTTCAGCCAAACAGCCAGATTGATCATATCTTTATCAGTAGTTCCCGGGTGAGCAGCAATGAAATATGGGATTAAGTACTGCTCTTTGCCTGCTTCTTTAGAGTACTTATCAAACATTTTTTTAAAGCTGTCATATGCACCCATTCCTGGCTTCATCATCATCGATAATGGCTGATCTTCAGTATGCTCAGGGGCAATTTTTAAGTACCCTCCAACATGATGTGTTACTAATTCTTTTACGTACTCTGGATCCTCTATCGCCAGGTCATATCGTAAACCCGAGGCAATTGCCACCCGCTTTATTCCAGGAACATTTCTAGCTCGACGATATAACTGGGTAGTAGAGCTATGGTCAGTAATCAAATTTTTACATATGCCTGGAAATACACAAGAGGGCCTTCGGCAGCTCTCTTCGATTTCTTTGCTTTTGCAGGTAAGGTTGTACATATTTGCAGTGGGGCCACCTAAGTCAGATATGGTTCCAGTAAAACCAGGAACCATATCTCTAATTTTTTCAACTTCACTAATGATTGAGTTCTCAGAGCGACTTTGTATAATTCTTCCCTCATGTTCGGTGATGGAGCAGAATGTACAGCCCCCAAAACAACCACGCATGATATTGACAGAGAATCGAATCATCTCATAAGCAGGAATTTTTGCATCTCCGTATACTGGATGAGGGACCCTCTGATATGAGTGATCAAAAACCCAATCCATCTCCTTTGTATCTAAAGGAATCGGTGGAGGATTTACCCAAAGTTCGTGGATTCCATGGCGCTGAACCAAAACCCTGGCATTACCGGGATTAGTTTCCTTATGGAAGACTCTCGATGCGTGAGCGTAAAGAACCGGGTCATTTCTAAGTTTTTCGTAAGATGGCAGCCTGATATAGACTTTGCTGTCATCCGAAGATTTTGCATCTGAGCTAGGCAACATAGAGAGTACTTGTGGGATATTATTTTTATCCCGCTCAAGACTCTTTGCATTTGATGAGCAATTCGAAGGGGTTTTTTGGTCGATCACCTCATAAGGACTATAAAGTTCATCTATTTTTCCGGGAGCATCAATGCGAGTCGAATCTATTTCTCTCCATCCATTAGGCATCTTCTTGGAAATATATGCTGTTCCACGCACATCAGCAATATCAGAAATTTTTTCTCCCGAAGAAATGCGATGAGCAATTTCGATGATAGCTCGCTCTGCATTACCATAAAGCAAAATATCTGCGGTGGAGTCCACCAAAACAGAACGACGAACTTTGTCAGTCCAATAGTCATAATGAGCCAAACGACGCAAGCTGGCCTCAATACTTCCAATCACTAATGGGACATTTTTGTATGCCTCTCTGCAGCGCTGAGAATAGACTGTTACAGCTCGATCTGGGCGTTTTCCACCAGTATTGTTGGGCGTATACACATCATCGTTCCTAATGCGTCGATCCGCAGTATAGCGGTTAATCATGGAATCCATATTGCCTGATGTAACACCATAAAAAAGATTTGGTTTACCTAGCCCCATAAAGGCATCTTTTGAACTC
>CAWUVO010000078.1:0-10099 GCA_963925965.1 uncultured Porticoccus sp.
GCTTGCTCTAGGTGTTCAAAATATAACTCTAGATCATTTATTTTTGCTGGAGGCTGATCCCATTCATCAAAAGAAGGCACACAGCCAGCATCATCCGCCAAGGAAGCCATACGAATTTCATAACAAAGGACCTGCACAGCAGATGCGATATTTAACGAACTGTATTCTGGATTTGATGGGATATGGACATGATATGTACACTTATGGAGCTCCTCGTTAGTTAGGCCTCTGTCCTCACGACCAAAAACAATCGCTACATCGTGTTCGGCGGCTTCCTTCCAAACCCGAATACCACACTCACGAGGATTCATTAGAGGCCAAGGTATACGTCGCTCGCGAGCACTCGTGCCTACCACTAAACCACAACCAGAAAGAGCGGCATCCAGATCACCTACAACAACAGCGTTATTTAAAACATCAAGAGCATTGGCGGCCCTCCAAACAGCCTGGTCTGCTGGATAGTCTTTTGGCTCTACAAGGTATAAACGATGTAGCCCCATATTTTTTAAGGCTCGCGCAGCTGCACCTATATTTCCTGGATGACTTGTGTTGACAAGAACGATTCGCACCCTATCAAAGTTTTTCATGTGATGACCTTCAAAAGCGCAACATCTAAATACAATTTTCTTATATCAAACAGGGTAGGCAATTAGTAGCTACGCATTTCAAAAAAATAGAAAAAACCAAAATGTTGCAAAAAAAAATGTAACTGAGAAGCCCATACAGAGGCTGGAAAAAATAGAAGGATTCTATCAGGAAGGCACAATGAAATCACAACCTTTTCTCAAAGTGAAACCTAACATGAAACACAAGCCTCTGTTACAATCCTGTCTTTTCTCCTTGCTGGAATATCCTAAAATGGAACCAATGGTAAATATTGCACTTCGCGCTGCACGCAAAGCAGGAGATTTAATCCTACGGGCGACAAAACGCATAGACCTGGTGCGCATTGACGAAAAAAGTCGCAATGATTTTGTCACAGATATTGATTATGCAGCAGAAAAAGAAATCATTTATCATTTACGTAAAGCCTTTCCCACTCACACCATAGTGAGCGAAGAAGCTGGGCTTTTAGAAGGTGAAGACAGCGACTATCAATGGATAATTGACCCACTGGATGGCACTACAAATTTTATTCATGGTGTTCCACACTTTGGAGTATCCATTGCTTGCAAACATAAAGATAAGATAGAGCATGCTGTCATTGTAGACACAATGCGACAGGAGGAGTTCACTGCAAGTCGCGGGAGAGGTGCTTTTTTGAACGGGAACAGAATTCGGATCTCCAGCCAACCCTTCCTGTCTGGAAGCTTAATCGCAACAGGTATTCCTTTTAGCAGTCCCTCAATAGAGCACATGGATGCATACCTGGCCTGCCTTAAAGATTTAGCAAAAGAATCTTCGGGGATCAGACGATTGGGTGCTGCCTCACTTGATTTGGCCTACGTAGCGGCAGGCAGGTTTGATGCTTTTTGGGAAATGAAGTTAAAGCCATGGGATATTGCTGCGGGAGTATTGTTAATCAAAGAGGCTGGGGGCATGGTAGGTGATTTTCATGGTGGCAACACCTATCTAAAAAGTGGCAATATTGTTTGCGCAACACCCAAAGTTTTCAAATCGACTCTTCAGGTAGTTCAGAGACACTTGGGTCATCTGTAAAAAGTTAAATTTTAGGTAAGTATTTCAATGGATCGACAGGCTTTCCATTTTTTCTAATTTCAAAATATAAACGTTTTGGTTGGGCTAAGTCTCCCCCTATTTCTGAAATTTTCTGACCCACCTCAACAAACTGTCCTTCTTTTGCAAAAATTTTCTTATTATGAGCATACGCGCTCAGAAAATTAGCGCTGTGTTTGATGATAATGAGGTTCCCGTAACCACGCAGTCCGCTGCCAGCATAAATCACAAGCCCTGGAGCGGCAACAGTAACTGGAGCTCCAGGATAACTCTGTATATCTATACCTTTAAATAATTTTAAGCTATTAAATTTTCTTGATATCTTTCCTTTAACCGGCCAGTCCCATCTCCAGTTTAAAGAAAAAGAGGGTGCTGACTTATCATTTTTAGGTTTTGATGTGCTAGAGACAGAGAGCTGGGTGGTCTTTTTTGGTTTAACCCAAGAATAGGTCTTACTGACAGGATCTCGCCCGCCATCAAGTGAGATTTTCTGACCTATATATATCCGATCAACGCTGCGAATACCATTTATTGAAGCTAATGTTTTGGCATCAGTTTCATACCTCCAAGCGATAGAGAACAAAGTCTCTCCGCTTGAAACAATATGATAATTTATTTTTTCAGCAAGGGGTTGCGGACGATAAGCAACGGGAGCAGAGGAGCTATGGCAGCCAGCCAAAAAAAGACTAGCGCACCAAACCAAGCATTTAAGGCCTATTAAAAAGTTATTTGCAGAAATCCAGAACTGCAATCTTAGCCCCCTGGTTTTTTGGGCTTTCTGCCAAAAAAATCTAGCGCCATCACAGCAACCAAGCCAAGAATCATGCAGCTAAACGCTGCAAATAATTGAGGATCTTGGCCCGTTGCAGCGAAGAAATCTACCGGCATGAGCAATCTATACGGCCAAATAAATTCAATACCTGCATAAGCAAGAGTCACCCCTATAGCCTCCTTCCATGGCCAGACCACAATCAGTGACACCAATACAAACCCTACAAGAGTCGACATGGTGAGCGAATAATAAGCCTTCAAAAGGGCTGATAGCATTCGTGAAAAAACCAAAAGACCAAATACACAACCTGAGATAAACATCAGTAAGATGCTCCATTGCAGTTGGCTAATGGCGTTAATGATAATAGGATAAATCCCAAGGAGTAATAAGATAAAGCTACCAGAGATACCAGGAAGAATCATTGCGCAAACAGCTATAGCTCCACCCCAAAATAATACAAAAAGATCGTCCGATACATACATTTTTGGCGCAATAGAAATAGCAACTATCACTACCACTCCTACCAACAAACCTATAGATTCTTTATAACAAAAATATGGAAGGTGCCAAATAATGTATCCAGCTGATGCAAGGATAAGCCCAAAGAAAAAAGACCATATCAGTATAGACTCTGTCGCCAATAAGTAATTTATCACATGAGAAAAAGAAACTACGCTAAATAAAATCCCACAAAATAGACTCAACAGAAAATTACCATTCACTTTTTCCCAGAACTTACAAAAACCCTGGGTTTTCAACACCCTCAATGAATGAAGATTAATAGAGGCGATAGATTCAAGAAGCTCGGTATAGATTCCTGTTATAAGGGCAACAGTTCCCCCAGAAATCCCGGGGACAATATCAGCAGCTCCCATGACCGCTCCCTTCAGAAAAATTAGTAGCCAATGTTTGATTTTATTCATCTTCTTAGCCAAGATTATGGTATCCAAAGAAACTAACTAGAAAGTCCGCCAAGGAGCGGCACAAAACGGACCTTTTCTGCCACTCTTTCTATATAGCTTAAGCTATCGCCATCCCTTATGATGACTCGCAGCTCTTGCTCATGACTCGATCCCACAGGGATAATCAAAATACCATTAGGGGCCAACTGAAGAAGTAATTCCTCGGGGATCTCACCGGGTGCCGCAGCACTAAGAATAGCATCGTAAGGAGCAAACTCCATCAACCCAAGGGAGCCATCACCATGAGTCAATCTGACATTACACACCCCAAGTTTTCTTAATCTTTCGCGAGCCCTGTCCTGTAAAGATTTTATGCGCTCAACGCTGTATACTTTTTCCACAAGTTGCGCTAAAACAGCGGCTTGATAGCCAGAACCAGTCCCAATTTCTAAAACTTTTTTGCGGGGTCCTAGTGATAGTAAAATTTCCGTCATAAGCGCAACCACATAAGGTCTAGACAGGGTTTGGCTAAACCCAATTGGCAATGCGGTATCTTCATAAGCCCTATGAGACAAAGCTTCATCTAAAAATAAATGACGAGGAATTACTTTAATAACGTCCAGCACCCTCTTGTCTGTAATGCCCTGGTCTGTGAGTCGCTGAATGAGCCGCTCTCTAGTTCTTTGCGAGGTCATTCCGACCCCACTAAAATCAACAGTATTCAACTCGCAGCCCTCATTTTTTAACGCCTAAACTATATTAGATTGAAGCGCTCGTTGCCAGCACTGACATTTCTTCCAGATATGATTTTTTCACATCAATAAACTCATGCAACAATGAGGTCGCATAGCTGCCTGGAGGCAGCGAAAATGATACCTCTAAATCAAACATATCTTCCGAAATTTTGCCATGAGAAAACCATTCCCAGCTAAATTCTTTAGGGTTTAAGACTAATTGACGTCGCTCCTGCTGCAAACCGCTGAATTCAAGAGCACTCATCCATTCTGTCCACTCTAAAAGCACTTTACTCTCAAATCTACACACTTCCTCAGGCTCCATACACCTGCCGCGACCCCACATTGGGCCGGTATCACTAAAGGCTGAAAGTTTACCAGCAGGGCACAAGTTTTCACTAGCTGGTTGCCAGCAATTCTTTTTAATCCTCTCCGCCAAAACTAGATTAAACAAGTAGGATCGAGCAGCAGATAAATATATGCCTCCCCGAGGTGAATTGCGTTTTTTTTGCCCTCTTTTTCTTTCAGTCCCATACTCTCTTCTTAATAGAGAGTCAGCTTCCATCAAGTTTTTACCATTAAAACCAAAGCGTTGTTCTCCAAAGTAATTTGGTACCCCCTGAAAAGCGATCTGTTTTAGGCGGGCATCCAAAAGATCTTTATTTCCACTGACTTCTCGCAACCTTATTGTAAAGTAGTTTTCTTTGTGTTGCCCTCTTCGAAGCTTCCTGTCATGCCAAGAAGATGTTATTAGCTGAAACCTTGTATCTTCCAGCCTTATTGCTCCGGGAGCGATTAGCTTTCTATTGTCAGGCAAGTGCACGCTAAACCACTGCATGGCAACAGCCCTCCGATCTTTCAGACCGCAATACCCAACAGCTGACTCGTCAACACAAAAATGTTTTGCCAGTAATTTCGCGATCCAGCGAGTATTATCTCCTCTTTTTTCTATTTGAAGATAAAGATGCTCTCCTTGCCCAGAGAGAGGAAACCCCAACCTCTCTTCAACACGAAAATCTTCCAGCTCGCTGCGAAAAAAAGCGGCTGTTCCCAAATGACTGTAGGCTGATGGAAAAAATATAGGAAATTGTTTGTTTATAGCGCCCACCTTCAATTAGCGAAAACTGCCAAGCAGCCTGTAATCAAGCAATGCTTCAAAAAAATTATAAACACAGAGACGATATATTTCTTATCTTATGTTTTCAAACAAGCAAGACGATAGCATGGCAAGCTATCCCCTCTCCTCGACCCTCAAATCCCAAGCCTTCAGTCGTTGTAGCTTTAACATTAATCTGATCAGCATCGCACCCTAAGTCAGAGGCGAGATTGCTAACCATTTCATTGATGTGTGGGGCCATCTTAGGGGCTTCAGCAACAACAGTTATATCAGCATTTGAAACACGGTACCCTTTGTCACAAACGAGTGTGATTGTAGCTCTCAATAATTCACGGCTATTAATGCCAAAATAACGAGGGTCTGTATCGGGGAAATATCGCCCAATATCGCCAAGTGCGGCGGCGCCAAGAATGGCATCACATAAAGAATGTATCAAGACGTCTCCATCTGAGTGAGCCGTTAAACCACACCTAAAAGGAATTCTAACTCCACCAATAACAATATGGTCACCTTCTTCAAATGCATGGACGTCATAACCCTGCCCTATCCTCATGACCCCTCCTGCTGACACAATGCTATAGCTTCAGCAATCACTATATCTTCCCTTCGAGTGATCTTAATATTATCGCGGCTGCCCTCAATAATTCGAGGCATATGCCCCAAATTTTCAATTGCAGCAGACTCATCAGTAGGCTGCCAGTTGGCCCTGGCTGCCTGCCTTAAGCCTTCCAGGAGTAACGAAAAACGGAACATTTGGGGTGTTTGAGCCTCCCAAAGCCTTGTTCGATCTTCTGTTGTTCTTATTTCATCTTTACTAATGACTCTCTTAATCGTTGCAACAACAGGTACAGCAAGAATCCCACCTATCGCATGAGAGCTCAACTGATCCATCAAATTTACAATATCAGCAACTTTAACGCACGGCCTTACACCATCATGAACCAATACCCAATCATTCATTTCGGCTTCATCTTTGATGTGGTCTAGGGCTAAAAGAACTGAATCTGCCCGTTCTTTACCACCAGAAATCACCTCAATAGAAGTATTTTTAAATATAGCTAATTGTCGCCATACTTTATCTTCAGGACTCACAGCGACAACTATTTTGATGTGATCTATTGCTAGCAATCTTTTTAGAGTGTATTCAAGCACAGTCATATCAAGAAATTTTGCATACTGTTTGCGGGTTTCTGGGGAGAATCTTTTCCCGGCTCCAGCAGCAGGAACTATTACCCAGTTTTTCATATTTTGTTTGTCATATATTGGAGTTTTCGGTTAGTCTTTTTTTTCAATAACCATATAAAAAGTTTCGCCATCCTTGATCATTCCAAGATTTTTTCTGGCGATCCCTTCAATGCTTTCCATGCTACCTTTAATATTCTTTATCTCCCTCGCTAGCGCGAAATTTTCTTCTCGCAGAGCTTCATTTTTTTTCTGCTGAACTATAACTTCACGCTGAAGTGAATACTTGTGAGCAAGACTGCCGTCGCCCACCCACAAGCGATACTGCAAGAGAAGCATAAAGAAAATAAGTGCAATCAATGACCAGCGCATCATAAACCATACTACCGTAAAAAATTAACCACGTCAGCGACTCAGGCTAACCACAAAAAACGGTAGCTTCTAGTTATCAGAGGGCTGTTTGAATTCAGCCAAACCCCTATAGGAAGCAATACCTGCAAGTTCTGACTCTATACGCAACAGACGATTATATTTTGCAACACGATCGGATCGACATAACGAACCAGTTTTTATTTGCCCAGCACCGGTTGCAACAGCAAGATCCGCAATAGTAGTATCTTCGGTTTCGCCTGATCGATGAGAAATGACAACAGTATAATTTGAGGCTTTTGCCATTTTTATGGCATCTAGTGTTTCTGTTAAAGTTCCTATCTGATTAAATTTTATTAAGATCGAATTTGCAATGCCAAGTCTAATACCTTTGCTTAGTATTTTTGTATTGGTCACAAAGAGGTCATCTCCCACCAACTGGACTCTGTGACCCAGTTTTTCAGTTTGATATTTCCAGCCACTCCAATCAGACTCATCCTGTCCATCCTCAATTGAAATAATCGGATATCGATCACAAAGATCTGCCAAAAAATCAGTGAATTCTTCAGAGCTGTATGTTTTTCCTTCGCCAAGTAATTCATACTTACCATCATTATAGAACTCTGAAGAAGCACAATCCAAGGCTAGTGTTATATCCTTGCCTAGATGGTAGCCCGCAGCAATTACCGCTTCCTTTATAAGAACAAGAGCTTCAGAGTTTGAAGACAAATTGGGTGCAAATCCCCCCTCATCGCCCACTGAGATGCTAAGCCCTTTGCTGCTAAGTATTGTTTTTAGTGAATGGAAAATCTCAGCTCCCATTTGTAATGCTTGGGAGAAATTTTTGGCGGAAATAGGCTGGATCATAAATTCCTGAATATCGACATTGTTATCCGCATGCTCTCCTCCATTAATAATATTCATCATCGGCACAGGCATACTGTATTGGCCAGGAGTTCCGTTAATGTCTGCAATGTGCGCATAAAGAGGCAGGCTACGCGACATAGCTGCCGCTTTTGATGCAGCAAGCGATACAGCCAAAATAGCATTTGCACCAAATCTAGACTTATTTTCTGTTCCATCCGCCTTAATCATCAGCATATCAAGCGATCTCTGATCAATAGCCTCCACACCCAGCAAAAGAGGCTTAATGATCTTATTTGCGTTATCAACAGCTTTAAGAACCCCTTTTCCCAAATAGCGACCTTGATCTCCATCGCGTAATTCAAGGGCCTCTCTTGAGCCTGTAGAGGCACCAGATGGTGAACAAGCTGAACCAATACTGCCATCCATTAAAATTACATCCGTTCCTATCGTTGGGTTACCTCTAGAGTCTAATATTTCATAGGCTCTGATATCGGCAATCTTGCTCATATGTAAATTCTCCAAAAAAATAGACACCCTCTCATACGGTATCTATTTAAAAAATTTTAAATTAGTTATATTTCAAATGCAGATTGAGACTTGATTAGACGATCTATCTCTTTCATTTGAGCTAGGTAAGGCTCTAGCTTGAATAATGGCAAAGCGCTAGGTCCGTCACATTTTGCATTATCTGGGTCCGGATGAGCCTCTAAGAATAAACCGGCTAGACCAACAGCAATGCCTGCCCTTCCTAGCTCTGCAGCCTGTTGGCGACGTCCACCAGAAGTAAGCCCCTGGGGGTCTCGACACTGAAGCGCGTGAGTTACATCAAAAATAACAGGGAGGCCGCCGCTTGTGTCTTTCATAGTTCGGATACCCAGCATATCCACAACAAGATTATCGTATCCCATGCAAGTGCCGCGCTCACAAAGAATAAGCTTGTTGTTACCGCACTCTTTAAATTTATCTACAATATTAGCAATCTGTGACGGACTGAGAAACTGGGGTTTTTTTATATTTATAACAGCATCAGTTTCTGCCATAGCTTTCACCAAGTCGGTCTGACGGGCTAAAAAAGCGGGCAGCTGCAATACATCACAGACATCCGCTACCATCTTTGCTTGATGAGGTTCATGTACATCTGTGATAACTGGAATCTGAAATGTTTCTTTAATTTCCTGAAATATCTTTAACCCTTCATCTATTCCAACCCCCCGATAAGAATGAAAAGACGAACGATTCGCTTTATCAAACGATGCTTTAAATATGTAAGGTATAGTAAGCTTCTGGGTCACTTCACAGAAATGCTCTGCTACTTGCATCGCAAGATCTCGAGACTCTAGTACATTAACACCTCCAAACAACACAAAAGGTTCGTCATTGCCTACCGGTATGCCATCAATATTGATGATTATCGATGGAATGGGTGTTTTTGATATAGACATAAACTAGACTCTTTTAGAATGCTTAAGCACTGCCTTTATAAAACTTGTGAAAAGCGGATGGCCTTCGCGAGGAGTAGATGTAAACTCTGGATGAAACTGACAAGCAACAAACCAAGGGTGTTCAGGTATTTCAATCATCTCAACTAATGTTTTATTCTCCGACCAAGCGCCAACCTTCATTCCGCTCTCTTGCAACCCAGCCACATACTTGTTATTCACCTCATAACGATGACGATGACGCTCAAAAACTGTATCAGCACCATATATTTTATGAGCCATAGTGCCATGAATTAA
This sequence comes from uncultured Porticoccus sp., assembly GCA_963925965.1. Lineage (GTDB taxonomy): Bacteria > Pseudomonadota > Gammaproteobacteria > Pseudomonadales > Porticoccaceae > Porticoccus. The sequence goes on from CAWUVO010000078.1 coordinate 9,357, forward strand.
GTAGCTAGCCTGCCCACCTAATCTCATTGTTCCACCCAAATCTGAATTTTCGTTACGTGTTTCTATCGCACCACTATTGTCAACCCACTCGGTTATCAATCCAATAATAGAATGCGGGGTTTTGGAGTCAAATTCAGTACTATTTGCACCATCTAGATTGCAAACATTACGTGCAAATTCGATCATCGCAACCTGCATGCCTAGGCATATTCCCAAATAAGGTATCCTGTTAACTCGAGCGTGATTGACTGCATTAATCTTTCCCTCTACACCGCGCACACCAAATCCACCAGGCACAAGAATTCCACTACAATCATCAAGAAGTGATGCTTCACCCTCAATACTCTCTGAGTCAACATAACGAATATTTACTTTGGTCTGATTGCGAATACCTCCGTGAGTCAATGCCTCATTGAGTGACTTATAGGCATCTAAAAGCTCCGTATACTTGCCAACCATAGCGATAGTCACTTCGTGCTTTGGATTTAGGTGATTTTCTGCAATCCAATCCCAATCAGAAAGATCTGGTTCTTTGCAGCTCAAACCAAGTCGCTCTAAAACAGCGGTATCCAGACCTCGAGTCTGAAGATCGCGAGGAATAGAATAAATACTCTTAGCATCCAATAATGTCACAACTGCTCGTGCTTCTACATTGGTAAATAAGGCTATTTTTTTGCGCTGACCTTCATCAAGCTCAGCCACACTTCGACATAACAAGACATCTGGCTGCAAGCCAATAGATC
>CAWUVO010000079.1:0-3171 GCA_963925965.1 uncultured Porticoccus sp.
AAGGGCGCTCAACAACTTATCCAAAATGATGGTCGGGGATGAGGGATTCGAACCCCCGACATCCTGCTCCCAAAGCAGGCGCGCTACCAGACTGCGCTAATCCCCGTCGTCACTTTTACCCTCAAATCGAGAGGTGGGCATGATACTGATGACAGACGATCTAGTCAATAAAAAGGAACAGGTATTCTCTTCACAGAGGCCGCCTGAAATGAGAAGATGACCACTTACCAAGACCTGTTCGTTCTTTTGATTTAGGAATCTTTAATTTTATGAAAACCCAAATACTTGATGGAAAAGCTATCGCTTTAAAAACTGAAGCAGAGCTATATGAGAGAGTTACTCGCATCAAGGATGCAAGTAATGGTAAGACGCCCATGCTTGCAACTATTCTTGTGGGTGGCGACTCTGCTTCTGCCACATATGTTCGCATGAAACAAAATGCATGCAAACGAGTAGGCATGGATTCCATCGCGATAGAATTGCCTGAAACTACAACTACAGAAGAACTCTTAATTAAAATCAAAGAATTAAATGCTAACCCTCTATGCCAAGGAATCCTTCTTCAGCATCCCGTGCCTCCTCAAATTAAAGAAAGAATTTGCTTTGATAGTATTACGTTGAATAAAGACGTTGATGGGGTCACCTGTCTCGGTTTCGGGCGCATGGCAATGGGCGAAGAGGCCTATGGATCAGCTACTCCTCAAGGCATAATGCGCCTTTTAAACGCCTATAAGATTCCCATTGAAGGAAAGCATGCTGTTATCGTTGGTCGTAGCCCCATTCTTGGTAAACCAATGGCAATGATGATGCTTAATCAAAATGCCACTATCACCGTCTGCCATTCACGCACCAAAAATTTGCCTGATATTATTAAAAATGCTGATATTGTTGTCGGTGCCGTAGGGAAGCCTGAATTCATAAAGGCAAGCTGGATTAAAGATGGCGCAGTAGTTATCGATGCCGGCTACCACCCAGGCGGCATTGGTGATATCGAGCTCACTCCACTTTATGATCGTGTCTCTGCAATAACTCCAGTGCCTGGTGGGGTGGGGCCAATGACAATTAACACGCTTATCTTTCAGGCTGTAGATGCCGCGGAAAGAAAAATAGTGTAAAAAATTTAAGGTTGATTGGAGATACGTATATTCTGCATATTAAAAGGTATTTATCCTCTTCTCCAGGAGGTGCCCTCACGAGAGTCTTCCAGCACAATACCTTGAGCAAGCAACCTCTCTCTTATGCGGTCAGCATCTAGGAAATCATGATTTTTCTTTGCCGTTATTCTTTCGGAAATCAGGGCCACTATCTCGCTAGAGCTAATACTGCCAAGCCCACCTACAATAGTTCCACCTTGCATAAATGCTTCTGGACTAGAATCCAAAATTCCAAATATACCCCCAAGAGACTTGAGCTCGCCCACTAACAAGGACGCCTCAGCTTTATCTGTTACAGCGAGAGTATTAATTTGACGAATCATGTCATACATGACAGCCAGAGCCTCCCGTGTATTAAAGTCATCATTCATAGCCAAGACAAAGCATTCATAATGTTTTCGATTTTTGAGGTCGCTGAGCGGCAAGGGTTGAACACCAGGAAATTGCCTAAGGGTCATATAAAATCTCTCCAACCCTGTCTTCGCTTCGATTAGACTTTCTTCGGAATAATTTATAGGACTACGATAATGGCTAGAAAGCAAAAAATAACGAATTATTTCTGGGTGATATTTTTTCAGCACCTCCTTGATAGTAAAAAAGTTTCCAAGCGACTTAGACATTTTTTCATCATCAACTCTTACAGCGCCAGCATGCATCCAGTAGTTTACGTATTTTTCTCCAGTTGCAGCTTCACTTTGAGCTATTTCATTTTCATGATGAGGGAACGGCAAATCTGGCCCTCCCCCATGAATATCAAAAGTAGCTCCAAGGCAGCAAGTTGACATGGCAGAGCACTCAATGTGCCATCCAGGTCTTCCTGAACCCCAAGGAGAATTCCAGCTAACCTCTTCAGTCTTTGCACTTTTCCATAAAGCAAAATCACGCTGATCTTCCTTGCTTAAATTCATATCAATGCGTGCATCTATCAGTAAGTCTTCAGGGTTGCGCTTACTTAATTTACCGTAGTCAGAAAAACTGCTTACCCGATAATAAACATCGCCGTTTTCTGCAGCATAGGCATGATTTTTATCAATCAACACCCCAACCATAGCAATAATTTGATCAATATACGCGGTAGCCCTTGGCTCCATGTCTGGGGGCAAAATTCCCAATAATCTTTCATCTTCATGCATAGCGTCTATCATACGCTCAGTCAGAACTGAGTAGAGTTCAGCATTTTCATCTGCCCTGTTTAAAATCTTATCGTCAATATCCGTGATATTCCGAACATAATTGAGATTCCAGCCCTGTGACCGCAAATACCTAGCAATTACATCAAATGCTACCAGTACTCTTGCATGCCCAATATGACACAAGTCATAAACAGTTATCCCGCAGACATACATATTGATGTTGCCCTGGATTATCGGTCTGAAAACTTCTTTCTGGCGAGTCAAGGTGTTGTATATATGTAGCGTCATAATTTGATCAGTCTAATACCTAAAAAAGAAAATAATTTTGTGAAATACTCTAATGTTAAGACAAAATTTCCGTCCAATTAGATCGGAGCGCAATGGTCTGGTTAAATACAATTTTTTTCGAATCTCCGTTATGACTATCTTTACAGAAGTAGCCTTCCCTCTCAAACTGATAGGGCGCCCCTATCTCAACATCGGCTAAACTGCGTTCCGCCTTACAGTTAGTCAATATTTTCAGTGACTCTTTCTCAATCATCTCAAGAAAATCCTTATCACCTGAATCAGGCAAGGGGTCGCTAAATAAACGATCGTATAGGTAAACATCGCAATCAACACAATTTGTAGCGGACACCCAGTGAACCACCCCTTTAGGTTTAATGCCATCAACAGGATCTTTCCCTAGTGTCTCAGAGACCAAAGTCGCATTGACTTGAATAACATCCCCTGTCTCATTTTTTAAGTAATCGTCGGCCTCAATTACATAGCAATGACGCAATCTAACGCGCTTACCGGGAGAAAGTTTTTTATTAAGCTTTTTGCTGTATTCTTCCTTAAAGTCATTTGCATCAATGTAAATTTCTCGGGTAAAAGGAAGATTG
>CAWUVO010000080.1:0-2757 GCA_963925965.1 uncultured Porticoccus sp.
GTGCCTTGATTTGGCTTTTCCTTAGCAGAACCAGGCAACAAAATACCGCCTGCAGTTTTTTCTTCTTCTTCCTTTCGACGAACAACAACGCGGTCGTGTAGGGGGCGAATTTTCATTAGCATTCTCCAACTGTTATGTAAGACCTCATGAAATATATGAACTATACTCAACAAGGCCAATTTATAAAAAATCTATTAAAACTAAGTTTGCACTGAAGCAATTTTATATATGGTGTCACGCTCTAATTATTTCAAGGGGCAGTATAGAAATTTTTATTTATCTTCGCCCTCTCTCCAATATTCAGCATCTATGGCTTTTCGTTTATCACGAACTATGTCATTGCCTGGCTGCTCTTGGGTAAAGCTTTGACCGTAGCCCCTAACAAAAAATTTCGACACTAATCCTGATAAAAAATACATCCTAAGTCTTGGTACTAAACCGACAAATCCTAGAAGATCGGTGGCAAATCCTGGCACCATCAACAAAGCACCGCTAAACGCAATAATAACAGCCTCGATCATCTCTTGGGCAGGCAAGTCTCCGGCATTCATTTTTCTACGAGCGCGGGAAAAAGTTTCTATACCCTGCTGCTTCAGCAAAGAAAACCCTATTCCAGCTGTTAGCAGCACAAGACCAATGGTAGGCAAGGAGCCAATTTCATTACCAGCCTTGATTAGCAACGAGATTTCTGCAATAGGCACAATAACAACAACAAAGATTAGGTACTTCAAAGACTAGTTCCTTATGGAAATTTTAAGTTGCATGACCCGTTTTTTTCCACAGCACCCAAGACAAGACTATTGCAGGTATGCCCATTAGTGCAGCATAGGTAAAAAATACCTGGTAGCTGGTAGCATCGACTATGATACCAGAAAAACCACTAAAGAATTTACCCGGCAAAATCATCAATGAGGTAAAAAGCGCATACTGTGTGGCAGTGAAGGCGCGATTAGTCAGGCTGGACAAATAAGCAATGAAAACAGCTCCTGCAAATCCGCCGCTAATGTTATCGGCACTTATTGCCATCACTAGCCCATGAATGTCATACCCCATATTTGCCAAATTGACAAACAATAAATTGGTAACTGCCGTTAATCCAGCTGCCAGCAATAAAGGCCTATGAACACCATAACGAATAACGGACAAGCCGCCCAAAAATGCTCCTAGCAGCGTCATAAAAAAACCAAATATTTTGCTAATACTAGCAATTTCAGTTTTGGTAAAACCCATATCCAGATAAAATGGGTTAGCCATGATGCCCATCGCAATATCACTAAGACGGAACACAGCAATAAACGTCAAAATTATTAATGCATAAGAGCCATTCCTTTTAAAAAACTCGATAAACGGGGCCATGAAAGCAACCTGAAACCAATGAATCAAACGATCCCATTTTCCTGTCTTTTCTGGCTTTATTGACTTAGGTTTATCTTTATCATCTCGAGCAGGTTCAGGGATAACAAAAACAGTGCCAATGCCAACAAACATCAAAGCAGCCATAAAAAAATATGCAGTGTTCCAGCTATATATATCTGCTATATATAGCGCTCCCGCTCCTGCAACAAGCATCGCTGAGCGATAGCCAAACTGGTAACCTGCAGCCAGTGCTCCCTGCATCTCGTCTGCTGCTGATTCAATACGAAAAGCATCGATAGCGACATCTTGAGTCGATGATGAAAAAGCAACTATCACTGCGCATATTGCAAAATTCGACAAGGAGGCCTTTGGATCGATCAATACCATGGCAATCAATCCAAGCATAATCCCCAGCTGCCCTATCAAAATCCAACTTCGTCGTTGACCGAATTTCTCAGTTAGCCAGGGGATCCTTATGCGATCAACAACTGGCGCCCAAAAAACTTTAATGGAATAGGTTATCCCCACCCACCCAAAGAATCCAATACTAGTTCTACTGACATCCAGATCTTGAAGCCAAGCAGTTAGTGTGCTGAATACAAGCAAAAGAGGTAGCCCAGCTGAAAACCCCAAGAACAGCATCCTAACTACTTCTGGTCGACTATACACTCGAAGCGCCTCACCCCAACTTCTAGTACCTTGTTGGAATTTCATTTAATATTTCCTTCGCGGTCAGCGCCGTCATACTGTCAAAAATTTTAATTAAAAAGATTTATACCCTAACAGATAAGGCTAATGATGCTATACACTTAATTAATATATGACAGCCATCCTTGAAGTCTTCAATTTAACAAAATATTTTCGCTCTTTAAAGGCGGTTGATGGCGTGTCTTTCACAATACCTAAAGGTTCATGTTGTGGACTGCTCGGCCCTAATGGCGCAGGAAAAACTACAACCATTGAAATCATTGAAAATATAAAACAAGCTACCTCTGGAAAAATTTTATATAAAGGAAAATTGCGTGATAGTCAGTTCTCATCAGAGACAGGTATTCAATTTCAAACAACTGCGCTAATGGATTACCTTAAAACTCGGGAGGTTCTTAAGCTTTTTTCAAAACTGTATCGTCATACACAGTCTATCGATGATCTGATTGAGATATGCCAACTTGAAGAATTCCTAGAAACTTATGCTACAAAACTTTCTGGAGGTCAACGGCAACGGTTACTTTTAGCGATTGCTTTGGTGAACGATCCGGAAATACTATTTTTGGATGAACCTACAACCGGTCTAGATCCTCAAGCAAGACGGAATTTCTGGACACTGATTCGAAATATCAAAAAGCGTGGGAAAACTGTACTTTTAACTACACATTATATGGAAGAAGCTGAGTTACTGTG
>CAWUVO010000081.1:0-2937 GCA_963925965.1 uncultured Porticoccus sp.
TACTTGTAGATATACTAGCTAATGCTTGCTGCTACTACTTCTTAAAACTTTTGTTTCGTTAGTTTGAAAAACTTATTACTTTTAAATATTCTTGGATAACAGGACAGGGGGCGGGGGAGGGCTTATGGTTTGCTGCTTGTATATAGTACCCGCCCATATACAAAATAGCTGAAATTGAAAACCATTTCACTTGAGCGTACTCTGTAAAAAAGGAAAGGAGATTGCTATGTGGTGTAAATCAGCCTTTATCAGATGGATTGGTTTTTATTTTTGGCAAGAGCATGACGTCAGCAACAGAGAGTATCAGTGGAGGCAGAGGCGAAGAGAAGGAAAATCTCCCGCGGACGAAATTGAAAAAGTAGAAGCGGGACTTAGAAGCCAAAGAAGCCAAAGAAGCCAAAGAAGCCAAAGAAATAGATAAAACCTGTCTAGCAGAGAAACAATTAGAACCAGAATCTTAATCTTGGTATGAATGGTAAAAGATAAGGATTAATACGAAATGAAAAAACTCCTCTAATAATATCTCTACTGGTTCTGCTTCAGGGGTGCTCTACACAAGCGGGCAGAGAGGCTGAAGTTTTCATTTCAACTCAAAAGACGGCTATAGCATCACGTAACAGCAAGAGTTAATCTTTTCTCTCTATAAGCAAATCCCGTGCAAGATTTAATTTTGTGGCTATATAGTTACTTCCTCCACGATCAGGGTGAAGTTTTTGCATCAACATCCTATGTGCCTGAATGATATCTTCGTTGCTGGACCCTGATTCGAGCCCAAGAATCTCCCAGGCCTCAGCTTCTGTTAGTGTAGTATTTACCTTTGCAGAAAAGCTTTCGCTTGTTTTGCTTTGCCGGCTTCGCATCCATGCCTGAATGAATGGAAAACCTCGCCAAGCAAGACCAAGAAAAAATTTTGCAAGAGGCACCAAGGCAGCTATAGCTGCCATTATCCAAGAAACTCTTCCAGTTATTGCCAGTGCAATTATTATTATAATAAGAATAAATAAGACGCTTTTAATAAGAAGTTTTCTGCGCTGTTCAGGAGGACACCTTTTAAGTTCTGCCCAGCACTTATAGCCTATAGCTACAAGAACCATAAGCGCTAAAAATAAACCCATAGTATTTTGCCTAAATGGTTATTATAGATAACGACAATAGCTTGTGACATTGCAATTGTCGATAGGTGAGGTAGTGATTTCAGGTGACCTTGAGTGCAAGGCCATATGTAATTAAGATGCACCTAGCAAAGTGCTGACGACAGTACAAATTTTTGTATTACCTTGCCATTTATAACGGTGGCAACGAGGAAAAATATGGAGAATACCCACTTGAGTGTTGTAGTTGCTTCATTGTACCGATTCGCAGAATTCCCTGATTTCGAGACATTTCGAGCCCCTCTATACAGCCTAATGCTTAAAGAGTCAGTGGTGGGTACATTTCTTTTAGCCCCTGAGGGCATTAATGGCACCATTGCTGGATCGAGAAAAAGTATTGATGCGGTTATATTTTGGTTGGGAGAAGACAGTCGCTTTTCAAATTTAGAAATTAAAGAGTCTTATGTAAATGAACTCCCATTCTATAGAACAAAGGTAAAGTTAAAGAAAGAAATTGTGACAATGGGCGTTGATAATATCGATCCCAATGCACTGGTTGGCACTTATGTTGACCCTGATGGCTGGAACACTTTAATTGATGATCCAGAAGTGCTACTCCTAGACACTAGAAATAAGTATGAAGTAGAAATTGGAACTTTTAAAAATTCGATAAATCCAGAAACCAAAACATTTCGGGATTTCCCTAATTATATAACTGATACATTGAACCCTAATAAACATAAGAAAGTGGCAATGTTTTGCACTGGCGGTATTCGTTGCGAAAAATCTACTGCCTACTTAAAACAGAATGGTTTTGACGAGGTTTATCATCTCAAAGGAGGGATACTTAGTTATCTTGAAAAGGTCCCTGAATCCTCTTCCAGGTGGCAGGGAGAATGTTTTGTTTTCGATAATCGAGTCACGGTCAATCATAAATTAGAAAAAGGTAGCTATGATCAATGCCACGCATGTCGTATGCCGATAACACAAAAAGATATACAACATGAGAGCTACAAAAAAGGAGTTAGCTGTCACCATTGTTATGGTGAGCACAGTGTTGAGCAAATAAGGCGTTTTGCAGACAGAGAAAAACAAATGAATTTGTCTAAAAAAAGAGGAGAGGCACATCTTGGCTCCTCAATAGAATCGCAAACATCTAATCGCAGGCAGAAAAAAATAGAATTAAAAAACAAGCAACGCAATATAGATAAAAAGTAAATTTTTAATATTCCAAGTGCTTAATATATTGAGCCAGTTAAAAATCAGAAGCTAGCCGATAATCCTCACCGGCATAGCTTGTGGCTCAACACTCAGATCTGCCGAAGGTGGCACGAAGTCAGTTAGGTTGAGGCCCTGAACGGCGGCTTTGTACTCTTCGATGGTTGGGATACGGCCTAAGATGCAAGACAGTACAACCATTGGCGTAGAGGCCAGCAGTGACTCACCTTTCTTCTCGTTAGTATCTTCAACCACACGGCCTTGGAACAGGCGAGTAGAGGTAGCCAGTACCGTATCGCCTTTAGCAGCCTTCTCTTGGTTGCCCATACACAGGTTACAACCCGGGCGCTCTAAGTACATAATGTTCTGGTACTGCGTACGAGCGGCGCCTTTAGGATCGGCATCGTCAAATTCGAAACCGGCGTATTTCTGTAGCAGCTCCCAGTCGCCTTCGGCCTTCAGCTCATCAACGATGTTGTAAGTGGGCGGCGCAATAACCAGCGGTACTTTGAAGTTGATCTCGCCTTGAGTTTCAAGGTTGCGCAACATCTGAGCGATGATCTGCATGTCGCCTTTGTGCACCATACAAGAACCGACAAAGCCCAGGTCAATGGTTTTGTTACCGCCG
>CAWUVO010000082.1:0-5948 GCA_963925965.1 uncultured Porticoccus sp.
GGACATTTTGGGTGCGATCCTTTGTCTTGGTATCGGGACCTTTTGGACGAATTTTTTCCAACCAACTCATAATATTTCTCGCTTAGTCATTTTTTCACAAGCTCAATTGCTACTTATCAAGAGCATCGCGTATATCTTTAATAATAACTGAAACTGTTTCAGCGTATATCAAGGGGGCGGTTTCCCCTAGCTTTGCAAGATCGGCAATTTTATTAACTATAGCGCTTCCTACCACCACACCATCAGATACATCTGCCACCGTCCTTGCAGTCACGCCGTCCTTAATGCCAAATCCTACACAAATTGGGAGCTTGGTTAGTGCTCTAATGCTACTAACACGCTCTTTTACAGAATCAATATCTAAATTGGCAGCGCCAGTAACACCATTTAATGAAACATAGTAAACAAAACCCCCAGCCATACTAGTTACTTTCTTTTGTCTTGCCTGACTGCTTGTAGGCGCCAAAAGGAATATGTTCTCTATACTAGATGCCTTTAACTGTTCATTGAATACTTCTGCCTCTTCTGGTGGCAGGTCGACTGTAAGAACTCCATCTACCCCAGAAACAACCATACGTTCTATAAATTTTTCATATCCCATTCTTTCAATCGGATTCGTATAACCCATCAATATCACCGGAGTATTGACGTCAGTCTCTCGAAATTTCTTTACCAAAATTAAAGCTTCATCAAGGCTGCTTCCATTCTCTAGCGCTCGCTCATGGGCACGCTGAATTACCGGACCCTCTGCTGTTGGGTCTGAAAAAGGAACCCCAATTTCGATAATGTCACTTCCGCTGTCAACCAAAGCATGCATGACAGGAAGCGTCACATCTTTTGCAGGATCACCTAATACAACATAAGAAATAAGAGCCTTCTTGTTTTTTTGACCAAGATTCTCAAAGCATTTGTTAATTCTATTCACAAACAGCGCTTCCTATTTAATTCATTAATTTTATTGAGCATGATGCTCGCTCAATGCCGTAGATAAAAGCTTATAATGAAATACCATCAATCTCTGCAACTGTGAGTATGTCTTTGTCGCCCCGACCAGAAAGATTAATAATGATGGTTTGATCTGAGTTCATTGTTTTTGCTAGTTTTTCTGCATATGCAATTGCATGGCTTGTTTCAAGGGCAGGAATAATCCCTTCTATTTGAGTTAGCGTGTAGAAAGCAGCCATAGCCTCATCATCGTTAATAGTAACGTAGTTTACTCGACCAAGATCTTTTAGCCAGGAATGTTCAGGACCGACACCAGGGTAATCCAAGCCAGCCGATATCGAGTGAGTTTCAATGATTTGCCCATTTTCATCTTCCATTAGATACGTGCGATTTCCATGGAGAACACCAGGAATGCCGTCATTTAATGGCGCGGCATGCTTTCCTGAGGCCACCCCAAATCCCCCAGCCTCAACACCATACATAGCAACGGATCTATCGTTAAGAAAAGGGTGGAATAAGCCAATTGCATTTGAACCACCACCAACACAGGCAACCAGAGCATCCGGAAGTTTGCCTGTTTGAACTAGTGATTGCTGGCGGGCTTCACGCCCCATAACAGACTGAAAATTACGAACGATCTCTGGATATGGATGCGGCCCACAACAAGTACCTATAATGTAAAAAGTATCATCTACATTGCTAACCCAATCTCTTAAGGCTTCATTGAGCGCGTCTTTCAGAGTCTTTGACCCAGAAGTAACAGGAACTACTGTGGCCCCAAGCAGCTTCATACGATAAACATTAAGTGATTGACGACGAATATCCTCTTCGCCCATAAAGATATGGCACTCCAGCCCCAGCCTAGCAGCTACAGTCGCAGTAGCAACGCCATGCTGCCCTGCCCCAGTCTCTGCAATTATTCGCTTTTTCCCTGTGTACTTAGCTAACAAAGCTTGACCGATAGCACTATTTATCTTATGCGCACCAGTATGATTAAGATCTTCTCTCTTTAGGTAAAGCTGAGCCCCTCCGATTTTTTTAGTCCATCGTTCTGCAAAATAAAGAGGAGAAGGTCTTCCAACATAATGTGCTAAATCATAGTCAATTTGAGCCTGGAACTCAGGGTCATCTTTTAGTCTTTCATACAAAGATGTAAGTTGGTCCAATGCATAGACTAGTGTTTCAGAGACAAACCTACCTCCGTAAGGTCCAAAATGGCCATTCTCATCTGGCATCTGATCAAAATTCACACTCATTACACACTTCTCCAAAAAATAATCTATGAGAAAAAAACACTTAAGCTTTAGAACAACGATCAACAAACAGTTGGACTAATTTAGAAGATTTAATCCCAGGTGATGCTTCTACGCCACCACTTACATCTAGCGCATAAGGCTTTAGTATCGAGACAGCTCTATCAATATTGCCTGGATTTAATCCGCCTGCAAGAATTATAGGACGACCCCGAAGAGAAGTGAGGCGGCTCCAGTCAAAAATTTCTCCTGTACCTCCATACTTACCCTCAGACCACGAGTCAAATAAAAATCCTCGAGCGGAAGGATATTCTAAAATTGATTCATTTGGGTTTAAGTCATGATGCATTCGTATCGCTTTAATGTAAGGTTTAGAGAATTGATTACAATATGCTTCATCTTCATCGCCATGGAACTGCAAAATATCCAAGTCAACCGAATTAATTGTTTCTTTGACTTGCTCAACGGAGGCGTTAACAAAAAGCCCCACAACTGATACAAACGGACCAACAGCAGCGGCTATTGCAGCGGCAGTATCTATCTCTACGAATCTTGGACTTTTAGAATAAAACACAAGCCCTATAGCGTCTACACCAAGATTGGCTGCCATAGTGGCATCTTCTGGCCGAGTTATCCCGCAGACTTTTATTCTAGTTCTATTCACAATAAACTCGATTCGCAAGATTGATAAAATACCAAAGATTTATTGTAGCAAAAAGGTATTCTCAAGCCTATGATTTTAGAGTAAACCTGTGTATGCCGTGTACAGTTTTACATTTATTTTTGAGATGAGATAATTTGAGGACCTAAGTTAAATCTAGGGATCTTATACCTTGAAGGATAGCTTGCCCCGCACAAGTACAATCCATTGCTAGGGGCGGTAGAAGAAGCCTTGGATCGATCACAATCTTTTAACAAATCTCCAAGCCATTCAGGCTCCTTCTCCCTCCTCCCGATAGAAATCAAACTACCTGCTATATTTCTAACCATATGGTGAAGGAATGAATTGGCGATAATTTCAAAAATTACAAACTGAGATTCTCTCCAAACCTTCACAGAATGTACGTCCCTGTTGGGGGATAATGACTGACAGCCGGCCGCCCGAAAAGAAGTGAAATCATGCTCGCCCAGTAATTTTTGAGCGGCAGCCTCCATCAACCCTTCATCCAAATGAATTCTTTCCCATGTAAGCAGGCGATGGTACAGGGCAGAACGATAAAACTGATTAGAAATAATATAGCGATACGTTCTTGCTGTTGCGCTAAAACGAGCATGGAATTGAGCAACTTTCTCTTCAGCCCAGTGAACACGAACACCTTTAGGTAAATTTGCATTTACCCCAAGGAGCCATTGCCGAGAAGATCTTTTTGCGCGGGTATCAAAATGTACAATTTGGTTAGTTCCGTGTATGCCAGTATCTGTTCGGCCAGCACAAACTATAGAGATGACCTCATTCCCTACAACTGAAAATGCTTTTTCAACTTCAGCCTGCACACTTGGACTATGATCTTGTCTCTGCCAACCACAGTAATCACTTCCATCATACTCAATGGCAGCTGCGATCCGTGTTATCCCGTCTGGCAGGCTCTCTCCATTTGGCACCTGACAATTTAGCACATACACCCAAATTTTATCTTTAATAGAGTTAATTTATCTATATCCTATATTTAGAAAAATATTTTAAAAAAGTTAGAACCTAAGGCGTGTCTAATAATATTTTCAACATTCTCCGTAAAGGCTCTGCGGCTCCCCATAAAAGCTGATCTCCAACAGTAAAAGCTGCAAGATAATCATTTCCCATATTCATTTTTCTCAATCTTCCGATAGGGATATGCAAGCTACCAGTTACAGCAGCAGGAGTTAGCTCAGATAGCGTCGAATCGCGATTATTTGGAATGACTTTAACCCAGTCATTTGCACTACTTAAAATATCCTCGATTTCATCAATTGGAGCATTTTTAGCGAGCTTAATTGTGAGCGCCTGGCTATGACTTCTCATCGCACCAATTCGAACACAGATGCCATCGATTGGTATCAAAGCATCAGAAGAATAACCAAGAATTTTATTGGTTTCTGCCTGTCCTTTCCATTCTTCTTTGCTTTGACCGGTTTCAAGCTGAGCATCAATCCAAGGAAGAAGGCTGCCTGCTAGTGGCGCACCAAAGTTATGTACTGGAAAATTTCCGCTCAACATAATCTCAGACACCTTACGGTCAATTTCTAAAATCTCTGATGAAGGGTCTATAAGCTCAGACTGCACCGATTGATATATCCCCCCCATTTGGGCGATAAGCTCTCTCATATTTTTTGCACCGGCACCTGAGGCTGCCTGATAAGTCATAGATGAAACCCAATCCACCAGGCCCTCTCTAAAAAGACCTCCAAGTGACATCAGCATTAAACTAACAGTGCAGTTACCGCCCACGAAGTTTCTGACTCCATGAGTGATAGCATCTTTTATTAAACTTAAATTTACTGGATCCAAAGCAATTGTGGCGCCTTGAGACATACGCAAATTGGAAGCTGCGTCAATCCAATAGCCATTCCACCCGGCTTGCCGCAATGGCGCATGAACGGCTTTTGTATAGTCGCTGCCCTGGCAAGTCACAATAATATCTAGCTTAGACAAAGACTCAATGCTATTTGCATCTTGCAATAACGCAGATTCTCCCCCAATAATTGGACCCAAAGCTCCAAGCTGAGAGGTGGTAAAAAAAATTGGCTCAATTTGAGAAAAATCGTCCTCCTGAAGCATTCGATCCATTAGTACCGAGCCAACCATTCCACGCCAGCCAACAAAACCTACTTTTTTCATTTGATTCAACCGTTAAAAATTCTTTTGCGCAAGCAATTATATTTTTATACATTAAATTCCATTTACAGCGCAGCAACTACCGCGTCACCTATATCTGAAGTGCCTACTTTTGTATCATCCTTAGTGCAAATATCTGGGGTACGTAGACCAGCATCCAAGACATCACTTACTGCATTCTCGATAGCATTTGCCGCTTCATTTTCACCAAAAGAGTAGCGCAGCAGCATGGCGGTAGACAATATAGCTGCCAATGGATTAGCGATTCCTTGACCGGCAATATCTGGAGCAGATCCGTGACAAGGCTCGTAGAGCCCTTTGCCATTTTTGTCAAGTGATGCGGAAGGGAGCATTCCTATCGATCCTGTTAGCATTGCTGCAGCGTCAGACAGAATGTCTCCAAACATGTTGCCTGTGACTATCACATCAAATTGCTTGGGTGCTTTCACTAGCTGCATTGCTGCGTTATCTACATACATATGAGAAAGAGTGACTTCAGGGTAATCGCTGGCAACTTCTTCTATAACTTCTCGCCAGAGCATTGATGCCTCAAGAACATTTGCTTTGTCTACGGAACAAACACGCCTACCTCTAAGCATCGCAGCATCAAAAGCCAGATGTCCGATACGGCGAATTTCAGACTCACAATACTTATATGTATTAAAACCTTCTTTTTCTCCATTTTCTAGAATACGGATACCCCGGGGCTCTCCGAAGTAGATTCCACCAGTAAGCTCTCTAACAATTAGAAGATTGAGACCTGAAACTATTTCAGGCTTAAGCGACGAAGCTGCTGCAAGCTGTGGATACAAAATAGCCGGCCTTAAGTTACCAAAAAGCTCAAGATCTGAGCGCAATTTCAAGAGCCCTGTTTCCGGCCTGAAGCGACGATCCAGATCATCCCAAGTCGGCCCTCCTACAGATCCCATCAATATAGC
>CAWUVO010000083.1:0-9971 GCA_963925965.1 uncultured Porticoccus sp.
AATCAAGACTTTTTGCACAGTTAACTTCAATGTTAATTTTCCGATGACATCAAAAGTTCATGTAAAAGGAAAAGATGCCCACCCATTTTATCTTTGGGCAAAACAACAATCTGGAGCCCCTCGATGGAATTTTCATAAATACTTGCTAGATGACCAAGGCAGTCTGGTTGCTTCTTATTCCTCTGTAACCGGCCCATTATCAAATAAAGTTGTGAAAGCCGTGGAGTTGGCTCTAGGAATTAATGAGCAGTCAAATTGATCGATCGATGTTAGTTTTTAGGTAGAAATAATTTTATGTCAGAAGCAATTGTTGTTATCTTTTCCGGCGGAATGGATTCTTATACTCTCTTGAATCGTGTTCTAAAAAATGATTTCCAAGTATCAGCTGTGACATTTAATTATGGCCAAAGACATGCAAAAGAAATTGAATATGCCATCTCTGCGTGCATAGAGTTAAATGTCCCGCATAAAGTAATTGATATTACTACTATCAGTGAACTTCTTCAGGGTTCTTCGCTTACCTCAAATATTGATATCCCTGAGGGTCACTATGCCGATGAAACCATGAGATCCACCATTGTCCCAAATCGAAATATGATTTTGTTATCTCTTGCGGTTGGTTATGCAGTTTCTATTGGGGCAAGGAAAGTTTTTTATGGTGCCCACTCTGGTGATCATGCGATTTATCCGGATTGTCGGCCAGAGTTCGTAGAAAAAATGAATAATGTGTGTGCTATTGCAAATTATGAACCTGTTGAAGTTGTTACTCCTTACTTGAATTACGATAAAGGAGAGATTGTAAAAGATGGTCTTCTGATGAGGCTGGATTACACTAAAACCTGGAGTTGCTATAACGGAAAAAAAATGGCCTGCGGTAAATGTGGCGCCTGTTTTGAGCGAATAGAGGCTTTTGCTTGCAATAATATGAGCGATCCTTCGGAGTATGGGCAATGAAGAAAACTTATAAGGTAAAAGAAATCTTTTATACGCTACAAGGAGAGGGCGCTCAATCTGGCCGACCGGCTATTTTTTGCAGATTCAGTAAATGCAACCTATGGAATGGCAGAGAAGAGGATCGGGCCGAAGCTGCTTGTAATTTTTGCGATACCGATATCCTGGGTACTGATGGCGAAAATGGTGGAGAGTACAAGACTGCAGCTGATTTGGCATCAAAGGTGAGTGATCTCTGGCCAGAAAAAAAAGACGGAAAACCTTTTGTGGTATGTACTGGAGGGGAGCCGGCTCTTCAAATCGATGATGATCTTGTTGAGCATTTTCACCAAGTTGGATTTGAAATTGCGATAGAAACGAACGGTACACTGCCATTACCTGCGGGCATCGATTGGGTATGCTGCAGCCCCAAAGGGACATCAAAGGTTGTGATCAATCAATGCGATGAACTTAAGCTGGTTTTCCCCCAAGCAGACGCTATGCCAGATAGTTTTTCGCATATTAAGGCTGATTATTTTTATTTGACGCCCATGGCTCCAGCTTCAACCAAAGAGGCGATATGCCCAGATCAGGATGATATCACACAAAAAACAATCAAGTTTTGCTTGGGTAACCCCAAGTGGCGACTGAATCTGCAGACGCACAAAGTATTGAATATCTCGTAGAACTCACTGGTATTTTTTTAAAACGATAGATAAATGTCTTTACATTTTTCTTTTAAAGGAATATTTTTGATAAGTGCTTTACTTAATAGCTGAATGGGACCATCTGTGAAATGCAGTCTAAAATGTCTCAGCTGGAGCGAAGAAAAGGCTCTTGCTGAGAAACAATTAAAATTGATTAAAAAGTCTGAAATAAAGTTAATACAAATGGGCTATACCCTTGTGAGCAGGAATACTTATTGGATAGTTTATGATCTTGTGGGCGATAGGAAAGTATTTGAAAGCCCTGAAGATCTCTACAGGTATAGTTATCGCAGAAGATATAAACATGGCCTGCTAAAATCTCCCACTTTTGTAATCAAAAAAGAGTAAATGTGTAAGTTCTTTTTCTGGCGGAAACTTTAAAAAATTCGTATGATATACATCGTATAACTTGAATATTTGAGGCATATTATTATGAGTGAATATAAGCTGCTAGGGGTTTTTTTAGTAACTGCGATATCTTTTTTTGCGGCTCCACAAGTGGTTATGAGTGAGAGCTCGACTAAAGTGAAATCTAATCAATTTTGGTGGCCTAATCAACTCGATTTGTCTCCTTTGCGTGATCATGACATTCGCTCTAATCCACTTGGTGAAGAATTTAATTATGCAAAAGCTTTCGAGTCACTCGATCTGGATGCTGCCAAGAAAGATATCGACACATTATTGACGACCTCCCAAGATTGGTGGCCGGCAGATTATGGAAATTATGGGCCATTTTTTATTCGTATGACTTGGCATAGCGCGGGTACATACCGCATATTTGATGGCCGAGGTGGCGGTGGCGGTGGACAGCAGCGCTTCGATCCTCTTAATAGTTGGCCTGATAACGGCAATCTTGATAAGGCGCGTCGGTTGCTTTGGCCGGTAAAACAAAAATATGGCGAGGCTCTTTCTTGGGCTGATCTAATGATTCTTGCGGGTAACGTTGCCCTTGAAAATATGGGTTTTGAAACCTACGGTTTTGCAGGAGGACGTTCTGACGACTGGGAGCCTGATCTGGTTTACTGGGGCCCAGAAGTTGAAATGTTAGCGAGCGATCGCGAGGGGCGAGACGGAAAACTTCAGCAGCCCTTAGGCGCAACTCATATGGGTTTGATTTACGTAAACCCTGAAGGCCCAAAAGGTAAACCTGATCCGATAGGCTCTGCAAAAAATATCCGTACAACCTTTGGGCGTATGGCAATGAATGATGAAGAGACACTTGCTTTAATTGCAGGCGGCCATACGTTTGGCAAGATGCATGGTGCTCACAAACCCAAAGATTGCATTGGATTAGAACCAGCAGCAGCACCCATCGAAAACCAAGGGTTAGGCTGGAAAAATAAATGCGGTAAAGGTCACTCTGAAGATACAACCACTAGCGGTCTTGAGGGGGCTTGGACGCAAGCACCAACACAATGGACTAGTTTGTATTTAGAGAACTTGCTTAATAACGAATGGGAGGAAACACGTAGTCCTGCAGGCGCTATTCAGTGGGTACCAAAAAACAAAGGCTTAGAGGGCTCTGTGCCAGATGCGCATGTGAAAGGAAAATTTCATGCACCTGTGATGACTACAGCTGACCTTGCATTGAAATTTGATCCTGAATACAAAAAGATCGCCGAACGTTTTTTGGCGGACCCAGCAGAATATCAAAAGGCTTTTGCTAAAGCATGGTACAAGTTAACTCATCGCGATATGGGTCCAAGCGCACGCTTCTTGGGTAAAGAAGTACCAGAAGAGGAGTTAATTTGGCAGGATCCTGTGCCAAAACCAGACTACAAGATGGTTAGCGACAGCGATATAGCTGGCTTAAAAGAAGAAATTCTTGAATCTGGTTTGAGTAACTCAGAGTTGGTAGCTGTTGCTTGGGCGTCAGCTTCGAGTTTTCGTGCATCAGACATGCGTGGCGGTGCTAATGGCGCACGAATCGCACTAGCTCCTCAAAATACTTGGAAGGTTAATAATTCAGCGGAATCGACCAAGGTGATTGAAAAGCTGAAGTCTATCCAAAGAGGCTTTAATAGCTCATTTCTTAACGACTCACTTTTGGGTCGCAAGGTATCTTTGGCCGACTTGATAGTACTTGCTGAGGCGACGGCTATTGAGAAAGCAGCTCAAGATGGGGGTATATCAATTGAAGTGCCATTCACTCCAGGCCGAGGTGACACAACTCAGGCGCAAATAGACGTAAATTCTTTTGCTATATTGGAGCCAAAAGCAGATGCATTCCGCAATTATTTCAATAAAGATGAAAGCCATCGACCTCCAACAGAAATGTTAATAGATAAGGCTGATCAGCTGACTCTAACTGTGCCAGAAATGACGGTATTATTGGGCGGCATGCGCATGTTAGGCGTTAATGCAGATGGCAGCAGCCATGGTGTGTTTACGGATAATCCTGGTACGCTTAGTAATGACTTCTTTGTGAATCTTTTGGGTATGGATACTAAGTGGCGTAAAGCAAACACTGAAGAGGTGTATGAAGGAGTAAATCGCAAAACTGGTGAGGTAAAATATACAGCGACACCAGTTGATTTAATCTTTGGCTCAAGTTCCGAGTTGCGGGCTATTGCTGAAGTCTATGCCTTCGATACCTCGAAAGAGCGATTTGTTAAAGATTTTGTAAAAGCCTGGGTAAAGGTTATGCAATTGGATCGCTTCGACCTTAAGCATGATATTTAATCTATGGTATAAATAAAAAAAACTGTTGATATATGGCTTCCTAAACTCTTTTTCAGGAAGATCATGAGAGCAGAGTAGCACTTCGAAAAGCCTCCAATACTACTGGAGGCTTTTCTATAATCTTTTCATACAAAAATCAATTAGATGAAATAATTTTTCGACGGTGGGCGGCCCATATCTAGCTCTTCTGATATGCCTGACTATGGCGCACAATTATGTCTTGCGGGCTACGACAAATAGAGAGTAAGATTGTTTTGTACCATCTTTTTAGTAATTGATGGGTGAGATATGACCCACGATGTAGACCCTTTTGAAACGCAAGAATGGCTCGAAGCCTTCGACTCGGTATACAAAGTCCACGGCGAAGACAGAGTAGCCTTCCTGCTCAATGAGCTTCAGGCGCATGCTAGCAGCCAGAGCATAAAGCTGCCGTCTTCGGTTACTACCCCGTTTCACAATACTATTAGTCCTCTGCGCGAAAAGCGTATGTCCGGCGACCTTCTTATGGAGCGCCGTATTCGTTCGCTAGTGCGATGGAATGCTTTGGCGATGGTGATGCGCGCCAATAAAAAAAGCGAAGGTATCGGCGGCCATATTGCCACTTTTGCCTCTGCGGCAACCCTCTATGATGTTGGCTTTAACTATTTCTTTCGCGGTGCTGATGGCGACCATCTTGGTGATCTGATTTTCTTTCAAGGCCACAGTTCTCCTGGTATGTATGCGCGCTCATTTCTAGAGGGCCGCATTAGTGAAGCACAAATGGATAACTTCCGTCGTGAGGTTGATGGCGGCGGGTTGTCTTCTTATCCGCACCCTTGGCTAATGCCTGAATACTGGCAGTTTCCAACAGTTTCTATGGGTCTTGGCCCCATTCAAGCGATCTATCAGGCTCATATAATGCGCTACCTTTCGGCGCGCGGCATAGTTGCGCGCCGTGATCGCAAGGTATGGGCATTTTTGGGCGATGGCGAATGCGATGAGCCTGAAAGCTTAGGCGCTATTTCATTAGCGGGGCGCGAACAACTCGAAAATCTAATTTTTGTTGTCAACTGTAATTTGCAAAGACTCGATGGGCCGGTAAGAGGTAATGGCAAAATCATCCAAGAACTTGAAGGAATTTTTCGTGGTGCCGGCTGGAACGTAATTAAAGTTATATGGGGGCGTCACTGGGATGAATTGCTAGAAAAAGATAAAAGTGGTCTGCTAATTAGGCGCATGAATGAGGTTTGTGATGGCGAGTTACAGAATTATAGATTTAATGGCGGCGCCTACACTCGCGAACATTTCTTCGGCAAGTATCCCGAGTTACTCGAGTTAGTGAAAGATATGACCGACGAACAAATTATGTACCTTAATCGCGGCGGCCATGACCCCTATAAAGTCTATGCAGCTTATGCCGAAGCTGTTTCTCATAAGATTCAACCGACAGTTATTCTGGCGCATACAGTGAAAGGTTATGGATTAGGAAGTGCCGGCGAAGCCGCTAACAATACACACTCGATGAAAAAACTTGACTTAAATAGTCTGCGCGGTTTTCGTGATCGTTTTGGTATTCCGATACCAGATGAACAACTAGAGAATGTTCCCTACTATCGTCCGGATAAAAATAGCCCAGAACTCGAATATTTACGCAACTGTCGCAGATCACTAGGGGGCCCTTTGCCTTCGAGGCAGGCTAACTTTAAGGCTATGCATGTACCAACACTAAAGGCATTCAAAAAGCAGTTAGAAGGTAGCGGTGAGCGAAAAATATCAACCACTATGACATTTATGCACGTCCTTTCGATACTAATTAAAGATAAAGCCATCGGTAGTTTTGTAGTGCCGATTGTACCAGATGAGGCGCGTACTTTCGGTATGGAAGGTATGTTCCGCCAGCTGGGTATATATACGTCTTCTGGACAGAAGTATGTACCGCATGATCATCAGCAAATTATGTATTATAAAGAAGACAAACAAGGCGTCATTCTTGAAGAAGGTATCAACGAAGCAGGCGCTATGTCAGCCTGGCTGGCTCTAGCAACTGCTTACAGTACAAGCAACTGCCCAATGATTCCTTTTTATATTTTCTATTCCATGTTTGGTTTTCAACGTGTGGGTGATTTAGTATGGGCGGCTGGGGATAGTCAAGCACGAGGTTTTCTTATTGGCGCCACGGCTGGTAGAACCACGCTTAATGGTGAAGGATTGCAACATCAGGATGGCCATAGTCATATTCTTGCCAATACTGTGCCAAACTGTAAAAGCTACGATGCAGCCTATAGCTACGAGTTGATAGTTGTTATTCAAGATGGCGTTAGGCGTATGTACAAAGATAAAGAAAACTGCTTCTACTACCTAACCACCATGAACGAAAATTATAGTCAGCCCGTCATGCCAGAGGGTGCCGAAGAAGGTATTATCAGAGGTATATATTCGTTTTCTAGGGGTACTGATACTGAACTAAAAGTCCAGTTGATGGGATCTGGGGCTATTCTCAATGAAGTGCGCGAAGCGGCAGCGATTCTGCGCGAGTCCTTCTCTATTGAATCAGATATTTGGAGCTTAACCAGTGTTAATGAGCTGACTCGCGATGGTCAGGAAACTGATCGATGGAATTTACTTCATCCTGAGAATAAGCCGAAAAAAGCCTACATAACTAAACAGATGGAGGGCAGTGTTGGGCCTGTCGTTATTGCCACTGACTACATGAAGAGTCATGCGGAACAGTTACGCAAATACATCCAATCTCCACTCTATGTACTTGGCACAGATGGCTTTGGTCGCAGCGATAGTCGTGCTGCGTTACGTAATTTTTTTGAGGTTGACCGCTACTTTGTAGTACTAGCAGCACTGACAATGCTGGCTGACGAAAGAAAAATACAAACTTCGACACTAGCTAAGGCGATGAAAAAATTTGGGATGGACCCAGAGAAACCGAATCCGCTGTATGTTTAAAGACGGGCATAGCAATAGTGTGCCACTAGATGGAAATCCCTGGCTAATAGGAGAGTTATTGTGCCAATACAAATAGTAGTGGTGCCTGATCTAGGCGGGACTGAGACAGTGGAGGTAATTGATCTGGGTCTCGTCTCTGGCGATATTATTGCCTTGGAAGGTTCACTATTAGTGCTCGAGTCTGATAAGGCAGCTATGGACATGCCTAGCCCCGTGGCCGGTGTATTTAAAAAATATCTTGTTGCCGAAGGTGCAATAGTACGCGTCGGTGATGCTATTGCTGAGATTGATGTGGCGAAAGAAACGCCAGCTGATGCTGAGAATCCGCCTGAAAATGAAGTGATTGAGTCACCTTCTTCAGTGATGACAATAAAAAATAAATCTCAAACAGTCATGGAAGAAGTGTCTACACCCGCGCCAGTTTCACAGCGGATTGAACTGGCAGACTTTGAGTTAGGTGCTGGGAAAACTGCGGTGACTGATACTTATGCTGGCCCAGTCGCGCGTAAATTCGCTCGTGAATTAGGCGTACCGTTAATTGAGGTTATTGGAACCGGATCTAGGGGACGCATTTTAAAAGACGATATCAACAACTTTGTCAAAAAAGTAATGAAAGACAGAGTATCGATAACAAAAAAGGTATCAGGCGACATAGGAATATCGCCAGCACCCATTGTTGACTTTAGTCAGTTTGGTGTCATTAACGTAATCAAAATGAGCAGGATTCAAAAGTTAACCGCGGCTAATATGCAGCGCAATTGGAGGAGCATCCCGCATGTCACCCAATTGGATGAGGCTGATATCACCGAGCTAGAAGTGTTTCGAAGATCACTCAAAGTCAAGCCAGAAAAACGCGTTACACTAGTGGCTTTTTTAATTAAAGCGATAGGTTCGCTACTTCAGTCGAACCCAGAATTCAATCGTTCTCTTGCAGTAGATGACAAGCACTTTATACAAAAGCATTATATCCATATCGGTATGGCCGTCGATACGCCACGCGGACTAGTTGTGCCAGTGATTCGCGATGTTGATGAAAAGGATATCTGGGATATCTCCGTAGATGTTGTCATGCTGGCTAATAAAGCTCGCGATGGAAAGCTAACCCCTGCGGAAATGAAGGGCGGCTGTTTTACTCTGTCGAGCTTAGGCGCTATTGGTGGTAATGGATTCACTCCCATTATTAATGCCCCAGAGGTTGGTATTCTGGGTGTTTCGAAATCACAAATGAAACCAACATGGGATGGCAATGTGTTTGTACCACGCCTTATGTTACCGCTAGCTCTGTCCTATGACCATCGCGCCATTAACGGCGCAGAGGCCGGTCGTTTTCTGGTGGATCTAATTAAATTACTTGGCAATATTGATTATTTTTCATCTTAAGAAAAATAGCTGCAGAGAAGCAAGAATATTGAATTAAAACGAGGATAACACATATTTTATAAATACTAAGGCCAAGCCAGAAGTGGCGATAGCCAGCAGGGGGACAAGTAGAGGTGTGGTGCCTCCTGTTTCTACACCAGTACTATTTTCTTTTTTAGTTCTATAAACCACTACAGCTGCTCCTATTAAGATGAGCGCCGCAATAGCGAGGAAAATATACACCCCTATGTCAAAATAGCCCACTGTTTACCCTCTTTATGGATAGCATGTTTCATTTTTTTCTTGCTAGAGGCATCCAGATTAGCGGAAGGCAAGAGCAATCCAGTTTATTAGGTACAATATGGCGAAAAAAGCACAACCAGTCCGCCACAGAACAAGTTTTTGCTTTAATGCAGGCAGCTCTTCGCTGGCTTTATTCACATTACTACCTGCATTGATTATTTTAATTAATTCTATTTTTGTTTTTTTCATTAACTCTTTTTCTGAGCACATTTCGTTATCTCCTTAATATTTTTTCGCAGTGCTTAATTGTAGCTGTTTTTATCGCTAGAAATATTTTCTTAGATCCTGTAAAACAGAAAGTGCGGGTTGCTGTAGTCTTCGAAAAATTTTCAGTGTCACCTAGGTCTATCTTTTTTCTTCTATTTCTTACCCCTAAAAATAGCTATATAGATTAAATAAGTAATGAGTGGTAATGAACATATAAGCCAGGGTGTAAGGTCTTGCTGGCCATTCAGCACCGATAGAACCAAGCCAGCCAGAGAAAGTATGCTAAAAATAAAGATTACTAATTTTTTATCTAGATAGTCGTTTAATAAGAAACACGAGATACCAACAGCAGTAATTCCAATCAAAGCATAAAGTAAAAGTACCATATATTTTTATCGACGCAGCTGTCGACTCCTTTTTGATATGACCACCTAACTGCAACAACAGCAATAAGCAGCATGAAAACAGCAGTCATTAGCATGGTGGTAAGAATGAACCAGCGCACCCCGTGCGGTTCGCCTTGATAAAAAAGAAACAATACTTCATAAGATATACTATAAAATTAAGCCATCTAATATTACACTGATACTTATAAATATATTGATGAATTTACGATCATACAATCAGATTGTTAAAGTAAAGAGTAAATACTGCTGATCGTCTAGATCATGGAGAGAAAATTTGGTGCTTTTGACCGCGATTTATCAGACTATTTTATAATGCATAATATTGATAACCAACCATCTCATCTTAGTGTTATTCAAATTCGAATTTGCGCAGCTTTTGCAAGTTTGCTGATTTCGCTATTCGTAATTCTTTTTGATGACATAATCAATCAAGATGGGA
>CAWUVO010000084.1:0-3393 GCA_963925965.1 uncultured Porticoccus sp.
ATATTGCATGGGCAATCCCTTCAATTGGATTCATAGGCACTGTTAGAGGTATTGGAGAGGCATTAAGTCAAGCACATAAAGCGGTTGAGGGGGATATAGCAGGAGTTACAGCAAGCCTGGGAGTAGCATTTAATTCTACCTTTATCGCATTTGTAATAAGTATTTTTCTGATGTTTATTGTACACCAGTTGCAACTAGCACAAGAAAGATTGGTTCTAGATACACACAATTACTGTGACAACAATCTAGTCCGCCACCTTAAAACAGATCCAGTATGACAAAAAACTAATATAAAAAATTGATTAGGTTGAAAATTCTGGTATGAGCGAAAACATGAGTATAGCGATCATAGAACTTAACGACTCTGGGCACTGCTGTGGAAACAGCAAGGGTGAGGTATTTGTCAGCCCTGGTTACGCTCTTTTAACTAATAAGGGTATTGATACTGGAGATATCGCTCGACTAAAAAGCTATTTGTCACCACAGCAAAGTTTCAATCAATTTTGGCGCCAGCTAAGTTTATCTACACTTGCTCACCCTACAGGCAAGGTTAGGCATAATGGAGATCTAGCATTCCAACAATTACTCGACTTACATAAAGAACTCGGCCGCCCAAATGAAGTTATATTCGCTATTCCGGGAAGCTTTGATCGTGAACAACTATCTATAATTTTAGGTTTAATTCAGGCGGCTCCCTTCAAATCTATCGGTTTTGTAGACTCGGCTGTCGCAGCCGTATCTCAACTGAAATTCGCGGCAAAACCTAATAGCAAAAAATATCTGGTACATCTAGATATTCAGCTACATCAAATCGTTTTTACTCGCCTACTTGTCAGCGAACACTGCAAAGAAAGAGTGCATGTTGAGGTTATTCCCGATGTAGGGCTAAAAAATTTCTATGATGACTGGGCAAAGTATATTGCTAACAAGTTTATTCAAGAATATCGATACGATCCTCTTCATACAGCAAAAGGAGAGCAGCAGCTCTACAACCTCTTACCAGATTGGATAAAGGAGCTATGCGCAAACAAAGAGACAACGATTGCTCTCGACAGTCCACAGGGAAGCTACCAGTTAACACTGAATCTGGATGATCTTTTAACGAGCAATAAAAGGAAAATAGCCCAGCTAAAACAAAAATTCAGTGCCATCTTGCTCGAAAGTGATCTGTTATTTGCTAGTCACAGGACAAGATTGCTGCCCGGTCTCACTGAGCAGCTAGGAAAATTTCATATATTGCCAGAAAATTCTGCTGTTTTAGGGTGCCTTCAGCGCCTTAACGATATCAGGCAGGATCATGAAGATATCTTTCTTGTCACTAAAATAGTCAATCAAGATCTGTCCGCAGTCGAAGAGTTTTCTCAGTCACCCGAAAACACCCCAACCCATGTCCTCTATCAAAATACAGCTCTAGCAATAGGAAAAATATTATACATTAGTATTCATGGGGCACTTCTCGCATTCTCGCAAGAGCGCGCAACCAAAACGTTTCTTTCCTATAAAAATGGTAACGTATACCTAATAACCAAAGAAGTAGATCTAGCGAAAAAATATCAAAATAACCCACTGAAGATAGGCGAGAATATTACAATTAGGTCCCAGTCTTTTCAGCTGATCGAGGTGATTTAAGATGGTCCGCCCGAAACGCAAGATAACTACTTTTAGTTTATCTTTTTTGGACATCATGGCCTGTGGATTTGGGGCTGTTACCCTTTTGTTTTTGATACTTAAACATAACCCTATTGCTAACGAATCAGCTGACCCTTTACTTGTTGCTGAAAAAAATCTTCTTCAAGAAGAAATTCAAGTAGGAACAGCTGACTTAGTAGCACTAAGAAACAGTTTAAAGAATATAGAAAAATCCTATACTGAAGCTCTAGGCTTGTCTAATGAAGCTATAACTAAAATTCAAGAAGTTAACTTGGAACTAAGCATGCAATCTGAGCCAAAACAAGAGATTGCTACATTAAAAAAACAACTCATTGAACTGAAGGCAAAAACAAAGCAATTTAAAGAAAAAGCTGCAGGGGAAAATACACGACATTTTTCAGGGGACGGGAAACGGCAATATCTTACCGGCCTAAAATTAGGCGGCAAGCGCATCATAATTCTAGTTGACACCTCAGCCAGCATGCTTTCAGACTCTATTGTCAATGTAATACGTCGTCGTAATATGAGTGATGAGTCAAAGAGAAGCTCCCCTAAGTGGCAGCGAGCTGTCAAAACAACAGAATGGCTAATAGCTCAGCTGCCTGAAGCAAGTCAATATCAAATTTATACCTTCAATAACTTATCAGGCTCAATTAATCATGATGATGGTGTTTGGCGCAATACTCGAGATAAGGCGGGTCTAGACAATTCAATTAGCCAGCTAAAAAAGATTGTTCCTGCCGGAGGCACTAATTTATCCAAGGCATTTAAGACCTTAAAAAGCTTCAACGCTCCTCCGGATAACATATTTTTAATCACAGATGGTCTGCCCACCCAAGGAAACAATAAACAAAAGAATATGACCATATCCGGCATAGATCGTATGCAGCTATTTCAGGAATCTTTAAAGGAACTACCATCAAGAGTCCCTATCAATATACTATTATTTCCAATGGAAGGGGATCCTGTTGCAGCGGCCAGTTATTGGAGGTTAGCAATATCAACTAACGGGTCATTCATAAGCCCTTCGCGAGATTGGCCATGAGTCGTAACAAACGGCAAGAGAAACGCAACATCACTGAGATTAGTGTCTCTTTTCTCGATGTTGTTAGTTGTGGTTTTGGGGCTATAGTTCTTTTGCTATTGATTGCCAAGACTGTTGATCCGTCAGCATTTCAGACCGTAAAAAATCCTATAGAGGGTAGTATGGCTGCAATGCAGCAGCAACTATTTGAGATACGCGGCGAAACAACCGCACTCGATCTTTCCTTTAAATCTAAAGAAGAACAGCTCTCTGATATTCGAACTCGTATCGAAAATCTAAAAAAAGAGCTAGCCGAAATACAACAGAAAAAAAAGGCAATAGCTAGACTAGAAACAGCAGAGCGAAGCAAACTATTGCTTGCCCAGCAAAATCTTACCGAAGAAATGAAGCGCCTTTTAATGGACGTCGAACAATCTAAGAATGACATGATTGGGGGAATTCCTGTTGATAGCGAGTACATTGTTTTTATCGTAGATACATCAGGTAGTATGTTTAATTTTGCATGGCCTCGAGTCCGCAAAGAAATGATCAATATTCTTAATATCTACCCCCAAGTGAAGGGGATTCAGGTTATGAACGATATGGGGGATTACATGTTTTCTAGCTTCAGTCGAAAATGGATACCCGACACACCTGCGCGCAGAAAAGCTATCTTAAATCGACTGGCCACCTGGACGCCTTTCAGTAACTCCAGCCCT